>NZ_BSQE01000022.1:52214-116420 GCF_030268185.1 Pseudomonas sp. NBRC 100443 | reverse complement strand
TTCCTTTTGTGGCGTTTGACAAAAGGGACTCGCCCGAGGGGGCGAAACAAGACGGTCGGGCAGACTCGGAGCGGCGCAGAAACACCCAAGCCAAGGCAGCTGGGTTCCCGCGTTCGCGGGAATGACGGGGGGATAGATGGGCGTGCCAGCCATGTAGGACCCGCAGGCCGCGCCGAATCACCGGCCCGGCCAGCCCCGGGATATCACCCCGCCCGCTTGAGCAACCACGCCCCCAACAACGCACAGATCGCCGCCGGCAACAACACCGCCAACAGCGGCGGGAAGTTGAACACCTGGCTCGACGGCCCCAGCAGGTCCTGGGCGATGCGGAAGGTGAAGCCCACCAGCACGCCGGTGAACACCCGCTGGCCGAGGGTCACGCTGCGCAGCGGGCCGAAGATGAAGGAGATGGCCATCAGCACCAGGGCCGCGGTCACCGCCGGCTGCAGCACCTTGGTCCAGAACGCCAGCCAGTAGCGGTTGGTGCTCAGGCCCTGGTCCTTGAGGTAGTGGATGTATTCCCACAGGCCGCTGATGGACAGCGCCTCGGGCTCCATCACCACGGTGCTGAGCAGTTGCGGGCTGAGCTGGATGTTCCAGGCCTCCGACGGCGCGCTGACCACTTCGCTGCGCTTCTCCTGCGGGTGCAGCAGCGTGGTGCTCACCTCTTCCAGCGTCCACTGGCCGTCGCGGAACACCGCGCGCTTGGCGAAGCTGGCGCTCTTGAGCACGTGGCCCTCGGCGAAGTCGTAACGCGTCACGCCCAGCAGGGTGCCGTCGGCCTGCACCACGTTGATGTGGATGAATTCCTGGCCCTGGCGGTGCCACAGGCCGTTGCGCGAGCTGACCGCGCCGCCGCTGCTCTGCGCCAGCGCGCGGTCGCTCTGGGCCTGGGTCTCGGTGTAGGGCACCACGTACTCGCCGATCAGGATGCCGGCGAACATCAGCACCAGCATCGGCTTCATCACCGCCCAGACGATGCGCTGCAGCGACACCCCGGCGGCGCGCATGATGGTCAGCTCGCTGTTGCTGGCCAGGGTGCCCAGGCCCACCAGGCAGCCGATCAGCGCGGCCATCGGGAGCATGTCGTAGGCGCGGCTGGGCGCGGTGAGCAGCACGTATTTCAGGGCCACGCCCAGGGTGTAGTTCTCGTCCAGGGCACCGAGCTGATCGATGAAGGCGAACAGCAGGGCCAGGCCGAGGATCACCCCCAGCACGGCGAGGATGGCGACGAAAATGGTAATGCCGATATAGCGGTCGAGCTTACGCATGCTTGCGCTCCTTCACGGAGCGTGCGCGCGAGGCCGCCCATTTCAGACTCAGCGGTTCCCAGAAGGCCAGCAGCAGGCCGATGGCCAAGAAGATCGCATGCACCCACCACAGCCCCAGGGCCATGGGGATCTTGCCCTTGTCGAGCATGCCGCGGGCGGCGATCAGCAGCGCCAGGTAGGCCATGTACAGCAGCACCGCCGGCAGCAGCTTGAGGAAGCGGCCCTGGCGCGGGTTGACCTTGGACAGCGGCACCGCCAGCAGGGTGACGATGAACACCAGCAGCGGGATGGAGAAGCGCCACTGCAGCTCCGAGCGCATGCGCGGCTCCTTGCTGGCGAACAGGTCGCTGGTGGGGATGGCGTCGCGGTCGTCGATCTCGCTGCTCACCTCCGGCTTGGGCAGCAGCACGCCGTAGGTGTCGTACCTGATGGCGCGGTAGTCGGCCTGGCCGGGCACGCCGTCGTAGCGGAAGCCGTCCTTGAGGATCAGGTAGCGGCTGCCGTCGGGGTGGATCTGCTGCTCGCCGCTGGTCGCCACCAGCACCGCGAGGCCGCGGTCCTGGCCGTTGCGCGGTGGGTTCTTGTCGGAGATGAACACCCCGCCCAGCTCGGTGCGGTCGTTGCTCAGCTGCTCGGTGTAGGTCACCCGCGAGCCGTCGCGCATCGACTGGAAGCGCCCCGGCGCCAGGGTGTCGAACTCGGTCATGGCGTCCTGCTTGTTCAGGATCAGCTGCATCTGGGCGATGCCCTGGGGCGCCAGGGACAGGCTCAGCCAGGCCACCAGCAGGGCGATCAGCGCCGCCGGCGCCATGCTGTAGGCCAGCAGGCGCTGCTGGCTCATGCCGGTGGCGGTGAGCACCGTCATCTCGCTTTCCAGGTACAGCCGGCCATAGGCCAGCAGGATGCCGAGGAACAGCCCCAGGGGCAGGATCAGCTGGAGGAAGCCGGGCAGGCGCACGCCCATGATCATGAACAGCGAGCCGGGGTCCAGCATGCCCTGGGCGGCCTGCGCCAGGTACTTGATGAAGCGGCCGCTCATGATGATCACCAGCAGCACGGCGCTCACCGCGCTCATGGTGACCAACACTTCACGGGACAGGTAACGGAAGACAATCAAACCGGGCACTCCAGGGTTGTCACGCTCGGGCGGCTACGCTCAAACTAGCCGCCGTGAGGCACTGCCGGCCCGCATTGCAGCGGGCCGGTGAAAAATACGCGGCATTATCCTGCGATTCGCCGGGCCTGTCACTGCGCAGACACCGGGACGGGTCGCCGACCGCCCGCCACTTCGACCCTTCGCTCCGGGGACACCTTGTCATGGAATTCCTTGTAAAAAGCGTCAGTCCGCAAACCCTGAAGACCGCCACCCTGGTGCTCGCCGTCGGCGAAGGCCGCAGGCTCGGCACCGTGGCCCAGGCCGTGGACGCCGCCAGCGGCGGCGCCATCGCCGCCCTGCTCAAGCGCGGCGACCTGGCCGGCAAGGTCGGCCAGACCCTACTCCTGCAAGCTTTGCCCAACCTTAAGGCCGAACGCGTGCTGCTGGTGGGCGCGGGCAAGGAGCGCGAACTCTCCGACCGCCAATACCGCAAACTGGTTTCCTCGGTGCTGGCCAGCCTGAAGAGCCTGGGCGGCGGCGACGCCGTGCTGGCCCTGGGCGACCTGGCGGTCAAGGGCCGCGACGCCCACGGCAAGGCGCGCCTGCTGGTGGAGACGCTGGCCGATGGCCTGTACGTGTTCGACCGCTTCAAGAGCCAGAAGGCCGACGCGCCCAAGCTGAAGAAGATCACCCTGCTGGCCGACAAGGCCGACGCCCCCGCCGTCGAGCAGGGCGCCAGGCAGGCCCAGGCCATCGCCAACGGCATGGCCCTGACCCGCGACCTCGGCAACCTGCCGCCGAACCTCTGCCACCCCAGCTTCCTGGCCGACGAGGCCAAGGCCCTGGCCAAGGCGCACAAGAACCTCAAGGTCGAGGTGCTGGACGAGAAGAAACTCCGCGAGCTGGGCATGGGCGCCTTCCTCGCCGTGGCCCAGGGCAGCGAGCAGCCGCCGCGGCTGATCGTGCTGCAGTACAACGGCGGCAAGAAGGACGAGGCGCCCTACGCGCTGGTGGGCAAGGGCATCACCTTCGACACCGGCGGCATCAGCCTCAAGCCCGGCCTGGGCATGGACGAGATGAAGTTCGACATGTGCGGCGCCGCCAGCGTCTTCGGCACCTTCCGCGCGGTGCTGGAACTGCAGCTGCCGATCAACCTGGTGGGCCTGCTGGCCTGCGCCGAGAACATGCCCAGCGGCCGCGCCACCCGCCCCGGCGACATCGTCACCACCATGAGCGGGCAGACCGTGGAAATCCTCAACACCGACGCCGAAGGCCGCCTGGTGCTGTGCGACACCCTGACCTACGCCGAGCGCTTCAAGCCCCAGGCGGTGGTGGACATCGCCACCCTCACCGGCGCCTGCATCGTCGCCCTGGGCGCCAACACCTCGGGCCTGATGGGCAACAACGACGCCCTGGTGCGCCAGCTGCTCAAGGCCGGCGAGCACGCCGACGACCGCGCCTGGCAGCTGCCGCTGTTCGACGAGTACCAGGAGCAACTGGACAGCCCCTTCGCCGACATCGCCAACATCGGCGGGCCGAAGGCCGGCACCATCACCGCCGGCTGCTTCCTCTCGCGCTTCGCCAAGAAGTACCACTGGGCGCACCTGGACATCGCCGGCACCGCCTGGATCAGCGGCGGCAAGGACAAGGGCGCCACCGGCCGCCCGGTGCCGCTGCTCACCCAGTACCTGCTGGACCGCGTGAAGTAATGGCAAAGCGCAATCGTTCGACGGGATCGCCGGCATGACGCGGGTCGACTTCTACGTCATCCCCAGCGCCGATCCCGACGCGCGCCTGACCATCGCCTGCCGCCTGGCCGACAAGGCCTGGCGGCAGGGCATGCGGGTGTACCTGCTGTGCGCCGACGAAACTCAGCGCGAAGCCCTGGACGCGCGCCTGTGGAGCTTCCGCAAGGAAGCCTTCGTGCCGCACAACGCCGCCGAGGAAGACGCCCAGGCCCCGGTCACCCTGGGCCTGGGCGAGCCGCCGGCGGGCCGCCGCGACCTGCTGATCAACCTGACGCTGGCGGTGCCGGCCTTCGCCGGCGAGTTCTCGCGCATCGCCGAACTGGTGGTGGAGGAGCCGGCCATCCGCCAGGCGGCGCGGGAGAATTTCCGCTTCTACCGCGAGCAGGGCTATCCTTTGCAGGACCATCGCCTGCCGCGCCTCTGACGCTCTACCGGAAAAATGGACAGCCGCAAGCCACCGCAAGACCCCGACCACCTGCTCGACGACCTGGAGTCGATCCACGACCTGCTCGGCGAGCCGGATGGCGAACCGCCCCTGCTCACCGAATCCTTCGAGCCGGACAACATCCCCCTGCTCTCCGACGTGGTCCAGGCCTCGCCGCGACCGGCCCCGGCCGAGGAAGAGCCCGAGGACGACCTGCCCCCAGCGGGCCACAACCGCGAGCAGGCCCGCCTGGACAGCGAACTGCGCGCCGCCGCGCAACTGATCCTGCAGGACGTGATCGACGACTTCGTGCCGCAGATCGAAGCCGAACTGCAGCGCCGCCTGGAAGCGCGCCTGCAAAGGCTGCTGGCCCAGCGCAAGCCCTGACGCCGGTAAACACAAGCCCCGTAGGATGGGTTGAGCGAAGCGATACCCATCACCACGACCGCATGGGTTTCGCCAAGGCTCAACCCATCCTACGAAAAGCGCCTCGGCGCACAGTAGGAGCGCGCCCTGCGCGCGAATCGCGGGCAGGGCCCGCTCCTACAGGTTGACACCGGCCCTCCCGCACACGCCGAACGGCCCCCTCTCCCTCCGGGAGAGGGCTGGGGTGAGGGCAACGGGGCCAACCCGAAGGCCCCACCGTAACGCCCCCTGCCCATTGTAGGAGCGCGCCCTGCGCGCGATTTCGCGGGCAGGGCCCGCTCCTACAGGTTGACACCGGACCTCCCGCCCACGCCGAACGGCCCCCTCCAGCCCCTGATCGCCGGTGGCCGCCGCCCCTCGGCAGCCGTTATACTCTCCGGTTTTCCGTCTAGCCGCTAACAGGGTCCCGCCGCGCTCATGGACAAGACCTACCAGCCCCACGCCATCGAATCCCACTGGTACCCCACCTGGGAGCAGAACAACTACTTCGCCCCGCAGGGTTCCGGCGAGCCGTACACCATCATGATCCCGCCGCCGAACGTCACCGGCAGCCTGCACATGGGCCACGGCTTCAACAACGCCATCATGGACGCGCTGATCCGCTACCGCCGCATGCAGGGCCGCAATACCCTGTGGCAGCCGGGCACCGACCACGCCGGCATCGCCACCCAGATGGTGGTGGAGCGCCAGCTGGCCGCCCAGGGCATCGCGCGCCACGACCTCGGCCGCGAGAAGTTCCTGGAGAAGGTCTGGGAGTGGAAGGAACAGTCCGGCGGCACCATCACCCGGCAGATCCGTCGCCTGGGCTCCTCGGTGGACTGGTCGCGCGAGCGCTTCACCATGGACGACGGCCTGTCCAACGCGGTGAAGGAAGCCTTCGTCCGCCTGTTCGACGACGGCCTGATCTACCGCGGCAAGCGCCTGGTCAACTGGGACACCAAGTTCCACACCGCCATTTCCGACCTGGAAGTGGAGAACCACGACGAGAAGGGCCACCTCTGGCACCTGCGCTACCCCCTGGCCGACGGCCACAAGACCGCCGACGGCAAGGACCACCTGGTGGTCGCCACCACCCGCCCGGAAACCCTGCTCGGCGACAGCGCGGTCGCCGTGCACCCGGAGGACGAGCGCTACCAGGCCCTGATCGGCACCTTCGTCGAACTGCCGCTGGTGGGCCGGCGCATCCCGATCATCGCCGACGACTACGTCGACCGCGAGTTCGGCACCGGCTGCGTGAAGATCACCCCGGCCCACGACTTCAACGACTACGAAGTCGGCAAGCGCCACGACCTGCCGCTGATCAACATCTTCGACAAGGACGCCGCCGTTCTCGCCACCGCCCAGGTGTTCAAGCTCGACGGCAGCGTCAACCCGGATGTGGACGCCAGCCTGCCGGCCGCCTACGCCGGCCTGGACCGCTTCGTCGCGCGCCAGCGGATCGTCGCCGACTTCGAAGCCAGGGGCCTGCTGGAGAAAATCGACGACCACGCGCTGAAAGTGCCCAAGGGCGACCGCTCCGGCACCGTCATCGAGCCCTGGCTGACCGACCAGTGGTACGTCTCCACCAAGCCGCTGGCCGAACCCGCCATCGCCGCCGTGGAAGACGGCCGCATCCAGTTCGTGCCCAAGCAGTACGAGAACATGTACTTCAGCTGGATGCGCGACATCCAGGACTGGTGCATCAGCCGCCAGCTGTGGTGGGGCCACCGCATCCCGGCCTGGTACGACGAGGCCGGCAACGTCTACGTCGGCCGCGACGAGGCCGAAGTGCGCGCCAAGCACAACCTGGGCGACCAGCCCCTGCGCCAGGACGAAGACGTGCTGGACACCTGGTTCAGCTCGGGCCTGTGGACCTTCTCCACCCTCGGCTGGCCGGAACAGACCGAATACCTGAAGACCTTCCACCCCACCGACGTGCTGGTGACCGGCTTCGACATCATCTTCTTCTGGGTGGCGCGCATGATCATGCTGACCATGCACCTCATCAAGAACGAGGACGGCACCCCGCAGATCCCGTTCAAGACCGTGTACGTCCACGGCCTGGTGCGCGACGGCCAGGGCCAGAAGATGTCCAAGTCCAAGGGCAACGTGCTCGACCCGCTGGACATCGTCGACGGCATCAGCCTCGACGCGCTGCTGGAAAAACGCACCAGCGGCATGATGCAGCCCAAGCTCGCCGAGAAGATCGCCAAGCAGACCCGCGCCGAGTTCCCCGAAGGCATCGCCAGCTACGGCACCGACGCCCTGCGCTTCACCTTCTGCTCGCTGGCCTCCACCGGCCGCGACATCAAGTTCGACATGGGCCGCGTCGAGGGCTACCGCAACTTCTGCAACAAGCTGTGGAACGCCGCCAACTTCGTCATCGAGAACACCGATGGCCAGGACACCGGCGTGAACGGCGAGCCGGTCGAGCTGTCCGCGGTGGACCGCTGGATCATCTCCGCCCTGCAGCGCACCGAGCAGGAAGTCGCCCGCCAGCTCGACGCCTTCCGCTTCGACCTGGCCACCCAGGCCCTCTACGAGTTCGTCTGGGACGAGTACTGCGCCTGGTACCTGGAACTGGTCAAGCCGGTGCTGTGGGACGAGAATGCGCCCATCGAGCGCCAGCGCGGCACCCGCCGCACCCTGGTGCGCGTACTGGAAACCGCGCTGCGCCTGGCGCACCCGTTCATGCCCTTCATCACCGAGGAAATCTGGCAGCGCATCAAGGCCTCCGCCGGCAAGAGCGGCGAGACCCTGATGCTGCAACCCTGGCCGGTGGCCGACGAGGCGAAGATCGACGCCGCCGCCGAAGGCGACATCGAGTGGGTCAAGCAGCTGATGCTGGGCATCCGCCAGATCCGCGGCGAGATGAACATCTCCATGGCCAAGCGCATCGACCTGGTGCTGAACAACGCCTCCCCCGAAGACCACCGCCGCCTGGCCGACAACGAGCCGCTGCTGATGAAGCTGGCCAAGCTGGAGTCGGTGCGCGTGCTCGACGAAGGCGAGGAACCGCCGATGTCGGCCACCGCGCTGGTGGGCGAACTGCAAGTGCTGGTGCCCATGGCCGGGCTGATCGACAAGGCCGCCGAACTGGCGCGCCTGGACAAGGAAATCCAGCGTCTGGAAGGCGAGGTCAAGCGCGTGGGCGGCAAGCTGGCCAACGAAGGCTTCGTCGCCAAGGCCCCGGCCGAAGTGATCGAGAAGGAACGCGCCAAGCTCGCCGAAGCCGAGCAGGCGGTGACCAACCTGATCCAGCAGCGCGAGAAGATCGCCAGCCTGTAACAGGCGTCATCCACAAGGCCCGCGAATGCGGGCCTTGTGCTTTTCGCTTGTGCTACCTTCTGGCGTATCCCCGGAGCCCGGCCACCGCCATGAACCGCACCAACGCCCTGAACCTGCTGCAAAGCTGCAAGCCCGAGCTGGCCGAGCGCTTCGGCGTGGTCCGGCTCGCCCTGTTCGGCTCCACCGTGCGCGATGCCGCAGGCCCCGACAGCGACGTGGACATCCTGGTGGCCTTCGACGGCCCCGCCACCTCCGAGCGCTACTTCGGCGTGCAGTTCTACCTCGAGGACCTGCTGGGCAGCAGCGTCGACCTGGTCACCGAAAAGGCCCTGCGCCCCGAACTGCGGCCCTTCATCGAGGCGGAGGCGGTGAATGTCTGAGGCGTCCGGACGAGTCTGGCACTTCTATGTCGATGACATGATCACCTGCGCGGAGAAAGTCCTGAGCTATGTCCGCGATAGCCGGAGGCTCCGACGCGATTCGCGGATGAATCCGCTCCTACGCTGCCCCACCTGCGCCATTCCCCTGTAGGAGCGCGCCCTGCGCGCGAATCGCAGGCAGGGCCCGCTCCTACAGTTGTCGTGAGGCATGGAGTTTCCTCGTAGGAGCGGACCTTGTCCGCGATAGCCCAAGCTACTGGCGCAATTCGCGGATGAGATCTCCTACGCCGCCCCACCTGCGCCATTCCCCTGTAGGAGCGCGCCCTGCGCGCGATTCGCGGGCAGGGCCCGCTCCTACAGTTGTCGTGAGGCATGGAGTTTCCTCGTAGGAGCGGACCTTGTCCGCGATGAACCAAGCCACCGGCGCGATTCGCGGATGAGATCCTACGCTGCCCCACCTGCGCCATTCCCCTGTAGGAGCGCGCCCTGCGCGCGATTCGCGGGCAGGGCCCGCTCCTACAGGTACAGGAGAAATGCCGTCGTAGGATCTCATCCGCGATTGCGCCGGCAGGGCCGGCGTTCGGTCCATCGCGTGCGGAGCCCTACCATACCGGCGGGCCCGGCTTCTCGTACGAAGAGCCCCTGTCCCTCAGAACACCGTGCCAACCGGGTAGACGTAGGCATTCACGTCATAGAAGGGCGTGCGCTGGTAGAACCATTCCAGCCGCGCATGCGGGTCCTTGGCGAAGGCCTTGTCCTCCTTCAGCTTTTTCTCGAACTCGGCCTTCAGCTGCGGGTCCTCGGCGAGCATCTTGCGCGCCATCGGCTCCATCACGTACTCCTCCGGCTCTTCCGCGGACACCAGCGTCGAGTTGAAGAAGCCCCAGGACCAGAAGGAATCCGGGCTCTCGGCGGTCAGCAGGTTGATCGCCAGCACACCCAGCGGCTGGTCGGTGTCGATCACCACCGAGCCTGCCGGGAAGGTCTGCAGGCGCTGGAACGGCTTGCCGGTTCCGCTGACCAGCAGGTGCCCCTCGTAGCCGGGGATTTCGTTGGCCGCCGCGCGGTCCGGTTCGAAGCCGCCGGCCAGCTTGATGTCGTCCATGCGGTACAGGGTGACCTCGATGGCGGTCGGCTGCTCCAGGGTCTTCATGCGGATGCCGTGGGCCTTGAGCCGGGCGATGACCTCGCTCCACTGCACCGGCACCACGTACTGTTTCGGCCGCTTGACCACCAGGTCGGGCACCGAGTTGTCGCTGATCGGCACCTGCAAGGTCTTCGGCTTGTTGCTCCAGACGATGGTCTTGGCGCCAGTGATGGGCGATTGCTCGTAGCGGTAGTCGCCGACGACGAAGGGCGTGTGCTGCTCCTTGCCCGGCTTCCAGGTGAGGATCACCTCCTTCTGCGCCTCCAGGCGCTCGCGGTCCTTGGCGATGGCGGCCTTGAGCGAGTCGGCGTGGTCGCCGATCACCCGGAACATCGCCTTGAGCATCACGTAGTTGCCCAGCACCTGGGTTTCATACGGGTGCAGCGCGTGCTGCTCGATGAGGATCGAGGGCACGTTGCGGATGTCGCCGTACTGGTTGGAGAAGCGTGCCAGGTCCGTGCGATAGGGGTAGTAGCCCTTGGCCGGGTCCTGGTTGTCGTTGAGGCTGATGCACTCGTGCACCACGTGGCCGTCGCCCTCCAGCTCCTTGTACACCGGGCCGCGCATGACCTTGTCCATCCACTGGCTGGACGCCGGCGACCAGCCGTTGCCGTTGTGGCAGTAGGAGCTGTCGTAGGGGTACATGGCGCCGTCGGTGGAGTGGGTGTCGGCGAAGAAGCTCAGGTCGTACTGGTTGAACACCCAGGCGACGTTGCGGATTTCCGCGCTGTCGAGCTTGGTGAAGTCGCGGTTGAGGTTCAGGTTCAGGCCGTTGACGCGCCAGCCGGTGACCTCCGGGCCGTTCTGGTTGATGCGCCCGTAGGGGCTGCGGCGCAGGTCGCCGTCGACGTTCACGGTGGGGATGAAGAGGATGTTGACCTTCTCCAGCAGCCCGGCCAGTGGCTTGGCCCCGGCGGTCATGTCGCGCAGCAGCATGAACATGGCGTCCTTGCCGTTGGCCTCGCCGGGGTGGATCTCGGCCTCGACGAAGAGCGTCGGCTTGCCCGAGCCGTTCAGCCCGGCCGGCGATTTGTCGGCCTCGGTGGACGCGGTCACCAGCAGCATCGGCTCGCCGCTGGCGCTCTTTTCCGGCAGCTCGCTCAGCTGCAGCTTGCCGCCGGACGCATCGGCCAGCTTCTTCAGGTACTCGCGGGTCTGCTGGTAGTCGCTGGTCTGCCGGAAGCCGCTGGACTCGGCCAGGGTGATCAGCGGATCGTCGGGCTTGGCGAGGTAGCGGGTGCTGCTCAGCTTCTGCTCGAACATCGGCGGCAGGATGCGCTGCCTGGCCGCCGCCGGGTAGCTGCTATCGTCGACGTAGCCGGGTGCCTGGGGCAGCGCGGCCAGGGCCGGTAGGCTGCCGCTCAGCAGCAGTGCGGCGTACAGCGGGTGGAATCCTCGATGGCGCATGGTGGGCCTCCTTTCGCGGTGAGCCATGGCACCGGGAACCTTAGACCATGATCCGCGCGGCCGAAGGGGCCGGTTGTCGCAGGAGTCATTCCGGGGTGGAATGACTACCCGAAGAAAGCTCGCTTGGCGCGGCGCAGGCTTTGGGCCGAAGATCGACGCGCCAGCGCGGCCCGGAAAGCCGCCGTCCCGACTTCCACAGGAGCCCGCACCATGTCCGACCTCCCCGCCCGCAATGGCGGCCAGATCCTCGTCGACGCCCTGCTGCGCAACGCGGTGGACACCGTCTACTGCATCCCCGGCGAAAGCTACCTGCCGGTGCTCGACGCCCTGCACGACGCGCGTTCGATCCGCACCATCGTCACCCGCCACGAAGGCGCCGCCTCGAACATGGCCGACGCCTACGGCAAGCTCACCGGGCGCCCGGGCATCTGCTTCGTCACCCGCGGGCCGGGCGCCACCCACGCGGCCAACGGCGTGCACACGGCGAAACAGGACTCCACGCCGATGATCCTCTTCGTCGGCCAGGTGGAAAGCGCCTTCAAGGGCCGCGAGGCGTTCCAGGAGGTGGACTACCGGCAGATGTTCGGCGGCCTGGCCAAGTGGGCCACGGAGATCGACGACATCCAGCGTATTCCCGAGGTGGTCGCCCGGGCCTTCGCCGTGGCCCAGTCCGGCCGCCCCGGCCCGGTGGTGGTCGGCCTGCCGGAGGAAGTGCTGTTCGGCACCGCGCAGGTGGCGGACGCGCCCGCCCCGCGCATTGCGCAGGTCGCCCCGCCGCTGGCCGCGCTGGAGGAGCTGCGCAGCCTGCTCGCCCGCGCCCGCAAGCCGCTGCTGGTGATCGGCGGCACCGGCTGGGACGAGGCCGGGCGCCGCGCCCTGCAACGCTTCGCCCGGGCCAACGAACTGCCGGTGGCGGCCTCGTTCCGCCGCCAGGACCTGTACGACAACCGCGACGAGCAGTACGTCGGCCAGCTCGGCTTCGGCGCCTCGCCCAAGCTCGCTGCGCGGGTGCGGGAGGCCGACCTGCTGCTGGTGCTCGGCTCACGCCTGAGCGAGACGCCCAGCGCCGGCTACACCCTGGTGCGCAGCCCGAAACCCGAGCAGACGCTGATCCACGTCCACCCCGACGCCAGCGAGCTGGGCCGCGTCTACCAGGCCGACCTGCCGATCCAGGCCAGCCTGCCGGCCATGGCCGCCGCCCTCGACGCCCTGGCGCCCCTGGAAAACCGCCCCTGGGCCGAGTGGACCGCCGAGGCCCGCGCCGACTACCAGGCCTACTCCACCCCGCCGGCCAGCCCCGCCGAACTGCAGGGCGTGGACCTGGCCGCGGTGGTCGGCCACCTCGCCGAAACCCTTCCCGAAGACGCGGTGATCAGCAACGGCGCCGGCAACTACGCCGTTTGGGTGCACCGCTTCTACCGCTACCGCGCCGCCCGCAGCCAGCTGGCACCCACCAACGGCGCCATGGGCTACGGCTTCCCCGCCGCCATCGCCGCCAAGCTGCGCGAGCCGCAGCGCGAGGTGGTGTGCTTCGCCGGCGACGGCTGCTTCATGATGTACCCGCAGGAACTGGCCACCGCCGTGCAGTTCGGCGCCGCGCTGATCGTCATCGTGGTCAACAACGGCATGCTCGGCACCATCCGCATGCACCAGGAGCGCGAGTACCCCGGGCGCATCTCGGCCACCGGGCTGCACAACCCGGACTTCGTCGCCCTGGCCCGGGCCTTCGGCGCCCACGGCGAGTTGGTCGAGCGCACCGAGGACTTCGCCGCCGCCTTCCAGCGCGCCCAAGCCTGCGGCAAGCCGGCGCTGATCGAGCTGCGCACCGACCCACGGCAGATCACCCCGGTGGCGCGGCTTTCCTGAAAACTGCGGGAGGCTTCGCTAAGCTGCATCGGATCAAGGCATTGCGCCCGTCGCCCGGGCACAATGCCCGCCGATTCGCCGGCTAAGGAAGCGCATGAATCCGCAACTGCTCTGGGTCCTGTTCCTGCTCGCCACCGCGGTGGCGCTGTTCGTCGTCAACCGGCCGCGCATGGACGTGGTCGCCCTGCTGGCCATGGTCGCCCTGCCGCTGACCGGCGTGCTCAGCGTGCAGGAAGCCCTGGCCGGCTTCGCCGACCCCAGTGTGGTGCTGATCGCCGCGCTCTTCATCATCGGCGAGGGTCTGGTGCGCACCGGCGTGGCCTACCGCATCGGCGAATGGCTGACGCACAAGGCCGGCAGCGACGAGACGCGCCTGCTGGTGCTGCTGATGCTGGCGGTGGCCGGGCTGGGCTCGGTGATGAGTTCCACCGGCGTGGTGGCGATCTTCATCCCGGTGGTACTGAGCGTCGCCGGGCGCCTGAACGTCTCGCCGGCGCGGCTGATGATGCCGCTGAGCTTCGCCGGGCTGATCAGCGGCATGCTTACCCTGGTGGCCACGCCGCCGAACATGGTGGTGCACAGTGAACTGGTGCGCGAGGGCGAGCCGGGCTTCGGCTTCTTCAGCTTCACCCCCATCGGCCTGGTGATCCTGGTCCTGGGCGTGGCCTACATGCTGGTGGCCCGGCGCTGGCTCGGCGACAACCGCGACGGCCCCGGCAACGCCGCGCAGCGCCGCTCGCTGCGCGACCTGATCCGCGACTACCAGTTGGCCGGGCGCGAACGCCGGCTGCGCATCCGCCCCGACTCCACGCTGGCCGGCATGAGCCTCGGCGACGTCCAGCTGCGCACCGAGCGCGGCACCAACGTGATCGCCATCGAGCGCCTGGCGCGCTTCCGCCTGAAGATCCTCAGCCCCGGCGCCGACGTGGTGTTGCAGGTCGGCGACGTGCTGCTGGTGGACATCTACCAGCCGGGCATCGACCTGCTCGCCCTCTACCACGAATACGGCCTGGAGCCGCTGAGCCTGCACGGCGACTACTTCACCGAGCGCGCCCACGAGGTGGGCATGGCCGAGGTGACGCTGCCGCCGGAGTCCGCGCTGCTGGGCAAGAGCATCCTGCAGCTGGGCTTTCGCAGCCAGTACGGGCTCAACGTGGTGGGCCTGCGGCGCAACCGCGAAGCGGTGGTCGACGGCCTGCTGGACGCCAAGCTGAAGGTCGGCGATACCCTGCTGGTGGTGGGCGCCTGGAAGGACATCCGCCAGCTCCAGGGCCAGGGCCGCGACTTCCTGGTGCTGAGCCTGCCGGCGGAGGTGGACGAGGCCGCGCCGGCGGCCAGCCAGGCGCCCCACGCGCTGCTGAGCCTGGGGGTGATGGTGCTGCTGATGGTCAGCGGCCTGGTGCCCAACGTGCTGGCCGCGCTGATCGCCTGCCTGCTGATGGGCGCCTTCCGCTGCATCGACATGGACAGCGCCTACCGCGCCATCCACTGGCAGAGCCTGGTGCTGATCGTCGGCATGCTGCCCTTCGCCCTGGCCCTGCAGAAGACCGGCGGCATCGACCTGGCGGTGCAGGCCCTGGTGGCGGCCCTGGGCGGCGCCGGGCCCTACCTGATCCTCGCCAGCCTGTTCCTGCTCACCGCGCTGATCGGCCTGTTCATCTCCAACACCGCCACCGCCGTGCTCATGGCGCCGGTGGCCATCGCTACCGCCAGGGCCCTGGGCGCCCAGCCGGAACCCTTCGCCATGATAGTGGCGCTGGCCGCCTCGGCGGCCTTCATGACGCCCATCTCCTCGCCGGTGAACACCCTGGTGCTGGGCCCCGGGCACTACCGCTTCGGCGACTTCGTCAGGGTCGGCGTGCCCTTCACCCTGCTGGTGATGATCGTCAGCGTGTTGCTGGTACCCTGGCTGCTGCCGCTGTATTGACCGAACAAGGAAAGCCCATGGAAGTGAGCAAGACCAAGAGCAGTTTCTACCGCCGCCTGTACGTCGCCTGGCTGGTGCACAGCGGCCAGGCCAGCAGCGTGCCGGCGCTGATGGAAGCCACCGGCATGCCCCGGCGCACCGCCCAGGACACCCTGGCGGCGCTGGCCGACCTGGACATCGACTGCGTGTTCGAACAGCACGCCGGCGAGCGCAACAACGCCGGGCACTACCGCATCCGCGACTGGGGCGCCATCGATCCGCGCTGGATCGAGGCGAACCTGGGCAAGATCAAGGCGACTCTGGAATACCCCTGAATCCGCCTTGTAGCGGACCTTGTCCGCGATAACCGGACATATCGGCGCGGTTCGCGGATGAGATCTCCTACGCCGCCCCACCCACGCCATTCCCCTGTAGGAGCGCGCCCTGCGCGCGAATCGCGGGCAGGGCCCGCTCCTACAGGTTGCCGGGGAGCACGGCATTCCTCCCCCGTAGGAGCGGACCTTGTCCGCGATAGCCGGACGTCCCGGCGCGGTTCGCGGATGAGATCCGCTCCTACGAGAAGCAGAAGGCGCGCTTCTGTGGGAAAATCGCCCTCCGCTCCCCTGCCCTGCCGCCCGCCATGCCCAAGCCGCCGAAACGCCCCGCCAAGCCGCAACCGCTGCGCGATCCCGCCGCGAAGAAGCCCGACCTGCTGCACCCGCGCAACCGCCACCAGGGGCGCTACGACTTTCCCAGCCTGATCGCCGCCAGCCCCGAGTTGGGCGACTACGTGATCACCAACCCCTACGGCAAGCCCAGCATCGACTTCGCCGACCCGCAGGCGGTGCGGGTGTTCAACCGCGCGCTGCTCAAGGCGCAGTACGGCATCGGCCACTGGGAAATCCCCGCCGACTTCCTCTGCCCGCCGATCCCCGGCCGCGCCGACTATGTGCACTACCTGGCCGACCTGCTGGCCGAGGACAATAAAGGCTGCGTGCCGCGCGGGCCCGGCGTGCGGGTGCTGGACATCGGCGTCGGGGCCAACTGCATCTACCCGCTGATCGGCCACCGCGACTATGGCTGGCGCTTCCTCGGCGCCGACATCGAACCCGCCGCCCTGGCCTCGGCGCGCAACATAGTGCTGGGCAACCCGGGCCTGGCCGAGGCCATCGAGCTGCGCCAACAGAGCGAGCCGCAGCACATCTTCCACGACCTGCTGCACGCCGACGAACGCTTCCACGCCAGCCTGTGCAACCCGCCGTTCCACGCCTCCCCCGAAGAGGCCCGCGCCGGCAGCCGGCGCAAGTGGAAGAACCTCGGCAAGCTCGACCCCTCGCGCAAGCTGCCGCTGCTGAACTTCGGCGGGCAGAGCAACGAGCTGTGGTGCGAGGGCGGCGAGATCGCTTTCCTCAAGCGCATGGCCAGCGAAAGCCGCGAAGTGGCGCAGCAGGTGCAGTGGTTCAGCTCGCTGGTGTCCAAGGCCGGCAACCTCGACGACTTCCGCCGCGCCCTGAAGAAAGCCGGCGCGCTGCAGGTGCGCACCCTGGACATGGCCCAGGGGCAGAAGCAGAGCCGCTTCGTCGCCTGGACCTTCCACGACGCCGAGGCGCGCGCCGCCTGGTACCGCTGACTAGCGGATGAACTCGCGGCTGACGGCGCGGAAGGTCTCGCTGCCGGCGCGCTCCAGCCATTCGAAGGCGACCATCTCGCGGTTGACGATCACCGCGCCGGCCTGGCGCATGCGCTCCAGGGCCAGGACCTTGTCCTCCGGGCGCCGCGAGCCGACCGCCTCGGCCACCACATAGACCTCGCGGTCCTCGGCCAGCAGGCCGAGCACGCTCTGCAGCACGCAGACGTGGGCCTCGGTGCCGCACACCACGAACTGCCGGCGCTCGCCGCCGGGCAGTTGTAGCAGACCAGGGTCGGCCACCGCGGAGAAGGCGATCTTCTCCAGGATGGCCGCGGCCGGCAGGTGCTCGCGCAACTGCGCCAGGGTCGGGCCCAGGCCCTTGCTGTACTGCTCGGTGGCCAGCACCGGCACGCCCAGGCGCTGCGCCACGGCCAGCAGCCAGGCGCTGTGCTGCAGCAGCGCCTCGGCGTCGTGGATGGCGGGGAACAGGCGTTCCTGGATGTCGATGAGGAGGAGGGTCGAGGTGGGGGCGTGGAGCAGCATGGGGGAGTCTCCTGAGTGTGGTTCTTCTTTTTCGGCTTGCTGTGTGGGGGTGTCAACCGGGAAAGCAGGTCGACACAAATGCAGGGAAGAGAATGAGCAAAGGTGAAGCGCTGGAGCAACATCAAGTCCGCTCCCTCTCCCCAGCCCTCGGCTGCGCGCCCCGCCCTGAAGGGAGAGGGGGCTTGTCCGTGCCGAGAGAAGGCTTGGTTTCAGCCGGCAGCCTCTGTGCTAGCCGGCTGACTCCAAAACATCAGCGTCTGCCCAACGGTCCCCTCTCCCTTCAGGGAGAGGGTTAGGGAGAGGGCAAGCGGGGTCGCAGCACACACTGTCGCCCACCTCCACATCAAAGAAAAAGGCCCCTGCAAAAGGGGCCCTCCTCTCTTCAGCCATGCACCCTCAATGCCCCGTCACATCCCCGCGGCGGCTGGTCTCGAAGAGGAACCAGGTGCGCTGCTCGGTCTCGTCGATCCAGTTCTCGATGAGGCTGGCGGTGGCGATGTCGTGGTACTCGTCGCACAGATCGTGGACTTCGCGCATGTAGGCGGTCAGCGACTTGTTGTCTTCCTGCAGCTCGGCCAGCATGTCCAGCGGCTGGACGAACTCGGCGTCGTTGTCGGCGATGCGCTTCAGGCGGCCGATGTGGCCGATGGAGCGGATGGTGTTGCCGCCGATCTTGCGCACGCGCTCGGCGATCGGGTCGGTCATGGCGAAGATTTCGGTGGCCTGGTCGTCCAGCAGCAGGTGGTAGTCGCGGAAGTGCGGGCCGCTCACGTGCCAGTGGAAGTTCTTGGTCTTCAGGTACAGGGCGAAGACGTCGGCCAGCAGGCGGCTCAGGGCCGCGCTGAGGTCGCGGGTGGCGTCCCTGGACAGGTCCGACGGGGTGGCCAGGGCCGGGGCGCGGCGTGGCGCTGGCTTGGCCGCGGCGGCGGGCTTGGCGGCAGCTGCCGGTTTGGCGGCGGGTTTCTTCGCTGCCGGCTTCTTCGCCGCGGCAGGTTTCGCAGCAGCGGGTTTGGCAGCGGCCGGCTTGGCCGCAGCCGGCTTGCTGGCGACGGTCTTGGGTGCAGCGGGTTTCTTCGCAGTGGCTGCGGTTTTCTTCATCTCGATCACCTCAAGGGGTCTTGTGGATGCCGCCCCTGTGCGTGCCGAAACTGGCGGTCCGGGACGAGCCTGACGCACTCCCTGCGTTATTCCTCTCACAGCCAAGAGTGCGCTCTTGAGCCTACCTCGCCGCGCTTCGATTGCAAGTCGTCGCGCCGCCCAACGTGCGGCGCAATGACGCCGGGCAAGGCTCAGGATTGCACGGCGAAGCACGCATCGAGGCGGCTGTACCCCATACCGACACCTTTGTGCACCTTGAGTTGCACGGGAATGCGTTCCTTGAGCGCCTCGACGTGGCTGATCACGCCGATGCTCTTGCCGCTGGCGTTGAGGCTGTCGAGGGCGTCCAGCGCCACTTCCAGGGTCTCGCCGTCGAGGGTGCCGAAGCCTTCGTCGAGGAACAGCGAATCGATGCTGGTCTTGTGGCTGACCAGGTCGGACAGCGCCAGGGCCAGCGCCAGGCTGACCAGGAAGCTCTCGCCGCCGGAAAGGGTGCGGCAGTCGCGGGCGACGTCGCCCTGCCAGGTGTCCACCACCTCCAGTTCCAGCTCGCCGTCGCTGCGCCGCGCCAGTTGGTAGCGGCCGTGCAGGCGCTGCAGTTGCCGGTTGGCCAGGTGCACCAGGTGGTCGAGGGTCAGGCCCTGGGCAAAGCGCCGGTACTTGGCGCCATCGGCGGAACCGATCAGGCCGTTCAGGCGTTGCCAGAGATCGTGGTGCGCCTCCTGCGCGGCGATCTCGGCGAACAGCGCCTGCTGGCTGGCGCGGCGGGCGTCGTCGCCTTGCAGTTGCGCGCGCACTTCGCCCTGGCGCTGGCCCAGTTCGCGCAGCTGGGTGGCGAGGGCCTGCAACTGCCCGTCGAGGGCCGGTAGCTCCAGTTCGCCCAGCGGTTGCGCGCGCAGTTGGCGCTCGGCCTCCTCGGCGGCGACGCGCAACGCCACGGCTTCGGTCAGCGCGGTGTCCAGGCGCGTCTTGAGTTCGCCCAGGCGCTGGCGCTCGCCATCCTCCAGCAGCGCATCGAGGAAGGCCGCCAGGTCGGCGAACGGGCTTTCAGCTAACGCCTGCTGCCAGGCTCGCTCGCATTCAGCCAGAGTCGTGCGCGCCTGCTCCAGGTGCACGGCGAGGCTCTGCTCGCGACCGAGCAGCGCATCGGCCTGGCGCTGCGCCGCCTGCAGGGCCGCCTCCGCCGCTTGCAGGGCCTGTTGCGGCTGCGCCTCGGGCGCCGGCTCCGGCAATACCTGCTCGCCACTGGCGCTCCAGCGTTCGCGCCACTGCCCGGCCTGCGCTTCGGCTTCCTGCAACAGGCGCCCGGCTTCGCGCTCGGCCTCCTGCAGTTGCTGGTCCCGTTGCTGGGCCTGCTGCCAGGCGCGCCATTCGCCTTCGCGCTCGGCCAGCCAGGCTGCGCCTTGCTCAGGCAAGGCGGCGGCGAAACCGTCGAGGCTGGCCAGCAGCTCGGCGGCCTGGCGTTCGGCCTGGGTTTGCAGTTGCTCCAGGCGTTGCTGCTGTTCCGCCTGGCGCTGCTGTGCGTTGTCCAGGTCGCGACGCAGCAGGGCCTCCTGCTGCAGCGCGGCCGCATGGCTGCGCTCGGCGCTCTCGCGGGCGCTCGCGGCCTGCTGCAATTCGCCCTTGAACGCATCGAGCGCCGCCAGGCGCTCCTGCAGGTCGGCCAAGGCCTGCTCCTGGGCCTGGCGGATCGCGGCCAGGCCGGCGGCATCCTCGATGGCGAGGTGCTGTTCGGCCGACTGGCGCTGCCATTGGGCATCGAGCTGGTGCAGTTGTTCGCGCAGTTGCTCCAGCTGTTGCCGAGCCTGTGCCGCCTGGGCCGTCACGTCGGAGAGTTCGTCGCGCAGCGCCACGCCGTCGCTTTCCAGAGCGGCCAGGGCCGTGCGGCATTCGTCGAGGGCACGGCGCGTCTGCGATACGTCCAGCGCCTGGTAGCTGGCGATGGCCGGGTGCTCGTGGGAGCCGCACAAGGGGCAGGCTTCGCCGGGCTGCAGTTGTGCGCGGTAGGCCTCCAGGGCCTGGATGCGCTGCTCCTGCTCCAGCAGTTTTTCCTTGTCGGCGACCTGCTGCTTCAGCGCCTTGTAGCGCTCGCGCAGTTCGGCGATCGCGGTTTCCTTCTGCGCCTGGCGTTGCTGCAGCGAATCGAGCTGGGGTTGCAGGCGGGCAGCCTGCGCGCTGGCCTGCTCGCGGCTCTGCGCCAGCTGTTGCAGGCGGTCCAGTGCCCTGCCCTGCTGCTGCAGTTGCTGCCAGCGCTCACGCAGGGCGCTTTCGCCGGCGCCTTGCAGCAGGGCCTGCAAGCGCGCCTGCTGCTGCGCCTCGGCCTGGCGCGCCGCGTCCAGCGCCTGCCCGGCGTCGGCCAGGGCCTGGCCCTGGGCGGTGAGTTGGCAGTGCAAGGATTGGATGGCGGAGGCTTCCTGCTCTAGGCGCGCGCGGGCGCCCTGCAGTTCGCCGCCGAGCTGTTCGCGCTGGGCGAATTGCGCGCGCCAGCCACCCAGCAGTTCACCCAGGCGGGCACGTTGCGGGTGCGCGGCGAGCTGCGCCTGTACTTCGCGGCGCTGCGTTGCGAGTTCATCGATGGCGAGCTGGCGCTGCCCCGCCCACTGCGCGCTGTACTGGCTGGCCTGCCACAGGCTGCGCACGGCCTGCTCCGCGCAGTCCCGTTGCTGGCGTTGCAGGTCCGCCAGGCCGGTTTCGTCCCGTTCCAGCGCCTGGCGCGCCTGTTGCCAGGCTGCATGCAGGGGCTGCAGGCGCGCCGCCGGCTCGCTGGCGGCCAGGCGCTGCAGGTCGGGGGCCGCCTGGAGCAGGGCGTCGCGGGCCTGCTGCTCGCGCGCGACGGCCTGCTGGTGCTGTTGTTCGGCGCGAGAAAGGTCCTCGCGCCAGCGGCGCTGGGCCTGCAATTCGGCCTGACGCTGGAGCAGCGGGGCTTCCTCGGCCAGCAGGCGTTCGGCCTCGGCCCGCAGTTCGCCGCGCTGTTCCTCGCTGAGCAGCTCCATGCCTTCGGCACGGCTCTTCAGCAATTCCAGATCGTTCTGCGCCGCCTTGCTGCGCTCGTACACGCGCTGGGAAATCAGCCCGTAGATCTCGGTGCCGGTGAGTTCTTCCAGCAGGGCCGCGCGGTCGTTGGCGCTGGCTTCGAGGAAGGCGGCGAAACCACCCTGGGCCAGCAGCATGGACTTGGTGAAGCGGCCGAAGTCGAGGCCGGTGAGCTGCTCGATCCGGCTCAGCTTTTCGCTGACCTTCTCGGCAAGGATCTCGCCTTCGCCGCCCGCAACAGCAATGCGCGCCAGCTCGACCTTGGCATCCTGCAAGGCGCCGCTGACCTTGCCATGGGCCCGGCGCTGGCTCCAGAAAGCACGATAACGCTGGCCTTTCACTTCAAACTCGACCTCCGCCAGGCACTCGGCGGTATGCCGGGTCATGAGTTCGTTGCTGCCCTTGGACAGCGTTCCCATGCGCGGCGTGCGGTGGTACAGGGCCAGGCAGATGGCGTCCAGCAGGGTGGTCTTGCCGGCGCCGGTGGGCCCGGTGATGGCGAACAGGCCGTTGCCGGCGAAGGGCTCGGCGGCGAAGTCGATCTTCCACTCGCCCTTGAGCGAGTTGAGGTTCTTCAGGCGCAGGCTGAGGATGCGCATCAGGCTTGCTCCTCCTGCAGTTCGGCGACCACCTGGCGGTACAGCCCGGCCAGCTCCTGGCGCAGCGGCGGTTCCAACTGCTCGGCGTCCAGGCGTTGTTCGAAGACGTCCTCGGCGGAGAGCTCGTCGAGGGTCTCGCGCGCCTCGCCGAACAGCCCCACCTGCTGGCTACCACGTTCGCGGCGGGTGCGCAGCACTTCCACCGGCAACTCCTCGCAGAGCTTCTCCAGGCGCGCCTGCAGGTCGTTCAGGTAGTCGTCGCTGCGCACCAGCACTTCCACCCACACCGGGCGTTCCGGAGTGCCCAGGCTGGCGGCTTCGGCCAGCGCCGCGGGCAGGCTGTCGAGGTCGCCGGCCAGCGACTGCAAGGGTTGGAAGCAGGGCACGGCTAGCGGCGTCACCGCGCGCAGGCCGCTTTCGTCGAGGTCCACCAGCAAGACTTCCTTGGCCTGTCGCGCCTCGTCGAAGCTCAGGGCGATGGGCGAGCCGCAGTAGCGGATGTGCTCCAGGCCGCCGACCTTCTGCGGCCGGTGGATGTGCCCCAGGGCGATGTAGTCCGCCGCCGGGAAGGCGCTGGTGGGGAAGGCTTCCAGGCTGCCGACGTAGATTTCCCGCACCGACTCGCTGGCGCTGGCGCCGACCGTGGTCAGGTGCCCGGTGGCGACTATCGGCAGCTTGCCACCGAGTTCGGCACGCTTGGCCTCGGCCAGGGCGAACAGTGCCTGGTAATGCGCCTGGATGCCCTGCTGCAGGGCCAGCTGCTTGTCCTGGGCGCTCTGCCCGGCCTGGCTGGCCAGCAGGTCGCGCGGGCGCAGGAAGGGAATGGCGCAGAGCACCGCGCCCGGCGTGCCGTCGCGTTGCGGCAGCACCAGCAGTTGCCGGTCGAGGTCGGCGCCGGCGGCGGCGATCACCCGCGTGCCGAGCACCGCCAGCAACTCGCGGGACTCCTCCAACATCGCCACCGAGTCGTGGTTGCCGCCCAGCACCACCAGGCTGGCGCCGGTCTCGCGCAGTTCGACGATGAAGCGGTTGTACTGCTCGCGGGCGTAGCTGGGCGGCGCGCCGGTGTCGAACACGTCGCCGGCGATGATCACCGCGTCCACGTCGTGCTCGCGCACGCGCTCCACCAGCCAGCGGCAGAAGGCGCGGTGTTCGGCCTCGCGGCTCTTGCCCATGAAGTGCTGGCCGAGGTGCCAGTCGGAAGTGTGGAGGATGCGCATGCGCCTGCTGTCCCGCTGTCTGATCCAGCCGGCGATGATACCCGCTTCCGGGGTGCGCCCGCGCCAGGCTGGCTATCCTGAAGGAACGCCGGCCGGGAATCAGACCATGCAACGCCTGCTCAACATGCTCCGCGACCTCGCCATCCTGGTGCGCGCCAACCTGTGGATAGTGCCCGTGCTGGCTGCCCTGGTGGCCGCGGTCTTCTACTTCGTCGCGCCGCCGCCGCCGATGAGCGCGACCCTCGCCACCGGCGCCCCTGACGGCGGCTACGCGGCCTTCGGCGAAAAGCTGCGGGCCGAGCTGGCCGAACAGGGCTTCGAGCTGAAGCTGGTGCCCAGCGCCGGCTCGCGGCAGAACATGGACCTGCTGCTGGACGAGCACAGCGGCGTGGACATCGCCCTGGTGCAGAGCGGCCAGGAACGCCAGCTCGCCGCCGGGCAACGGCAGCGCCTGCAGACCCTCGGCGCCATGTTCCAGGAGCCGCTGTGGCTGTTTCAACGCCGCGACGTGCACATCGACCGCATCGCCGACCTGCTGCCCCTGCGCGTGGCCCTGGGCAGCCGCGGCAGCGGCACCGAGGCGATCACCGCGGCCATCCTCCAGGCCAACGGCATCGGCGACGAACAGCACCCCGCCGGCTGGCAGGCCAGCGGCGGCGACAGCGCCGCCGACGCGCTGCTGGCCGGCAGCCTGGACGCCGCCTTCTTCGTCGGCCCGGCGGACAACCCGCTGATCCAGCGCCTGGCCGCCAGCGAGCAACTGCTGCTGGCCGGCTTCCGCCGCGCCGACGCCTACGAGGCGCGCCTGCGCTTCCTCAAGCGCCTGGAGGTGGGCGAAGGCCTGCTGAACCTGGAACACAACGTGCCGCACCGCAACCTGACCACCCTGTCGCCGGTGGCCACCCTGGTGATCAACGAGCGTTTCCACCCGGCGCTGACGCCGCTGATCCTCCAGGCCGCGCGCCAGGCGATGCGCCAGGGCAGCCTGCTCGACGCCCCCGGCGCCTTCCCCGCCGCCGAGCCGCGCACCCTGCGCCTGAACGAGGACGCCGAGCGCTACTACAAGAGCGGCCTGCCGCTGCTGCAGCGCTTCCTGCCGTTCCGCATCGCCTCCCTGGCCGACCGCTACATCATCCTGCTGATCCCCTTCATCGCCATCCTCATCCCGCTGTTCAAGTCCATCGGCCCGCTGTACCGCTGGCGCATCCGCGCGCGCATCTACCGCTGGTACCGCTACCTGCGGGAAATCGACCGGCGCCTGGACGAGCACACCGGCAGCGCGGAACTCAGCCGCGAGGTCGAGCGCCTGGAGAGCCTGGAGGCCGAGCTGTCGCGGGTGGAGGTGCCGCTGTCGTACTACAACGAGCTGTACGAGCTGCACCTGCACCTGAACTACGTGATCCGCCGCCTGCGCCAGCTGCGCCGCAACCGCCGCGAACGCGACGGCGAGGCGCCGCTGGACAAGGCCGGGTGAGCGTGGCGCGTCGCGCTCGGGTAAACTGGCGGCTTTGCCACCATCGTCCAGAGCCGAGCCCGAGATGCCGATTCGTCACGCCATCGTCCACCTGATCGACAAGAAGCCCGACGGCAACCCCGCCACGCTGCACGCGCGCGACGCCGAACTGGGCGACTCCCAGGCCATCGAGAACCTCATGGCCGACCTCAACGAAAGCTACAACGCCAAGCCGAACAAGGCCTGGGGCCTGTTCCAGGAAGAGTCCGGCGCCTACCCGTTCAGCGGCTGGCTGGCCGAGTACCTGGACGGCGGCAAGGACTTCGTCGCCTTCAGCCGCCAGGCCGTGGAGCACCTGAAGAGCCTGATGGAGGAATCCAACCTCTCCACCGGCGGCCACGTGCTGTTCTGCCACTACCAGCAGGGCATGACCGACTACCTGAGCATCGCCCTGCTGCACCACAGCGAGGGCGTGGCGGTGACCGAGGCGCTGGAAGTGGCGCCCTCGCGCCACCTGGACCTGGGCCAGTTGCACATGGCGGCGCGGATCAACTGCTCGGAATGGCGCAACAACAAGACCTCCAAGCAGTACATCTCGTTCATCAAGGGCAAGGGCGGCAAGAAGGTCTCGGACTACTTCCGCGACTTCATCGGCTGCCAGGAAGGCGTCGACGCCCCCAGCGAGACGCGCACCCTGCTCAAGGCCTTCAGCGACTACGTGGAAAGCGAGGACCTGCCCGAAGAGCAGGCCCGCGAGAAGACCGACACCCTGGTCGACTACGCCACCAGCCAGGCGCGCCTGGGCGAGCCGATGGCCCTGGACGCGCTCTCCGAGCTGATGGACGACCAGGCGCCGCGGGCCTTCTACGACTATATCCGCAACAAGGACTACGGCCTGGCCCCGGAAATCCCCGCGGACAAGCGCACCCTCAACCAGTTCCGCCGCTTCACCGGCCGCGCCGAGGGCCTGTCGATCAGCTTCGAGGCGCACCTGCTGGGCAGCAAGGTGGAGTACGACGAGGAGCGCGACATGCTGATCATCCGTGGGCTGCCGACGCAGCTGCACGACCAGCTCAAGCGGCGCAAATAACCGCGAATCGCGGACGGAGTCCGCTCCTACGTGTCCAGGAAGCACGGTCGTAGGAGCAACTGTCTTGCGCCGAGGTGCTTTTCGTAGGATGGGTTGAGCTTGCGATACCCATGCTGCCGGAGTGATGGGTATCGCTCCGCTCAACGCCATCCTACGAAAAGCCGTGCTTCCTGGAACCGTAGGACCTTGTCCGCGATAGCCGGACATTCCGGCGCGATTCGCGGATGAGATCCGCTCCTACGTCCCCCACCCACGCCATTCCCCGTAGGGCGCATAACGCCTACGGCGTTATCCGCCGTTGTCCCGGCTGTAGCGGGCCCTGCCCGCGATTCGCGCGCAGAGCGCGCTCCTACAAGGGAATGGCGTGAAGGGAATTGCGTGGCTGGCGCTTTTCGGGCCAAAGGCCAAGGGCCGTGGCTCCTGCGTTTCAGCGTGCCTCGACGGCGAACCCCAGCCGCGGGAAATGCACATGCACCACCCCGGCGCGCGGGTCCTCGCGGCGCAGGATCAGTTCCTCGCTGCCCATGTGCAGCAGTTCCCCCTCCACCGGATCGACGCCGTAGTCGGTCGCCGCGATGGCCACCCGCTGGCCGGCCCGCAGGCCGTTGGCGTCGCTGAACGGTTCGTCCGGCAGCGCCGCCGGCTGGCTGTCGCGGGCCACGGCGATGGCTTCCTCGCTGCCCATCTCGCTGTGCGCGCCATGGCCGAAGCCGAGCACCCGGCCCAGCCAGGCCACGACGGACGGATAGGCGTCCACCAGCGGCGAAGTCACCGGGGTGGCCTTGACGAACCAGAGCACGTGGGCCACGGCGAAGTCCGCCACGGACGGCTCGCCGAACAGGAAGTCGCCCTCCTCCCGCGCCAGTTGCTGCTCCAGCCGCGCCATGAACACCGGCCACTGCTGGCGCGCCTGCTCGGCCGGCAGGCGCGCGGCGCTGCCGCCGCTGAACAGCTGACTGCGGTCGGCGACGAAGGCCTTGAGGAATTCCGGCGGCAGCTTGCCGAAGCGCACGGCGATGGACTCGGGCTGGAACACCAGGCTCACGCCGTGCTGGAACAGCACCGAATCGGCCCAGGCGGCGAAGGCGGCGACGCTGAACTCCTGGCCCTCGGGGAACAGCGCCGGGGTGGCCTTCTCCTGCTCCAGGCGGCGGGCGATCAGCGCGGTGTCGCAGTAGACATCGGCCCCCACCTGCAGCACCGGCGTCTTGCGGTAGCCGCCGGTGAGCGCCAGCAGGTCGGGCTTGGGCATGATCGGCGGGATCAGCACCGAGCGCCACGACAGCTGCTTGAAGCCCAGCAGCAGGCGGGCCTTCTCGGCGAAGGGGGAAGTCGGGTAGTGGTGAAGGATCAGCTCGGACATGCGGGGCTCCGTTGGCCGGCGTTGAGGGCCTTCCAGCTTACTCCGCCGCGGCGCGCGGTCCTACCCGGTCGAAGCTATGGACGGCCATCCGCCGCGCTGATGGCCAGGGCCGCGCCGGCCAGCGCCAGGCGCTCCTTGGCCGGCTTGCCCAGGGCCTTGATCGCCCGCTCGCGGCGCAGCGCCTCGCCCTTGCCGGCGCAGGCCTCGACGTATACCAGCGCCTGCGCCGGGCTGGAATGGAAGAAGCGCGCGCCACGCCCGCTGCAGTGCGCCTCGAAGCGCCGCTGCGGGTCGTCGCTGATGCCGCAGTAGAGCGCGCCGTTGGCGGCGCGCACCAGGTAGACGAACCAGGGCTTGGGCTCGGCCTGGGTCATGTCCAGACCCGCTGCTGCATGCGCTCGCAGTAGCCGACCAGGCGCTCGTATTCGCGCGCCATGTGGTTGAGGGGGGTTTCCAGGGTGCACAGCACCAGGTTGGCGAGTATCCCGTAGGCCGCGGCATCGGCGCTGCAGGGCTGGGCGCCGCCGAAATACGGCAGGTCGCCGAGCATGCCGTCGAGGGCGTCGAGGTCCTGGCGGGCGAAGCTCAGCAGTTCCTCGCGGCTGTGGGCGGTCAACCCGCGGCCACGCATCTCGCCGCGGATCTTGCGGCGCACCAGCGCGCCGACCACCGGCCGCAGCGGCGCCGGGATGCCGCGCAGCAGCACCGGGGCGACCTGGCGCCAGCCGTCCTCCTCCAGCCAGCGGAAGTACACCAGCAGCGGCGCCAGGTGCTCGTCGCACAGCCGCGTGATCGACACCGCCCAGCCACGCCCGCGGGCATCGAGGCCGGCGTCCAGGTCCAGGGCGAAGCGCTGCTGGAGGTCGTGGATGATGATCTCGGTGTCGGCGACGGTCTGCCCCTCGACCTTGATGAAGGGCAGCTTGCCCTTGGGCCCCTTGCGCGGATCCGTCACGTGCTGCACCTGGTATTCCAGCCCGGACAGGCGCAGGAAAGTCTCCAGCTTCAGGCAGAAGGGGCTGACGTTGGGCACATTGAAGGCCGGGGGGAACTGGAACAGGGTGATCATGGCGAGGCTTCCTGCGCGGGCTCGCCTGGTATTTAAGCGCATGCCAGGCGCCGCGGCGAGCCCTGTCGGAGTGCTATCAGACATGACCGGGTTCGCCGGGTGGCTCGGGTGCCGCCTCCGTAACGGTTCTGAAACCCGTCATTCCCGCGGACGGAGGGCGTATGAGCGTTCACGGTTATCCGCCCCTGGTCGTGCCACCGGGGCGTCCGGCGTGGCCGGGGAATCCAATCGCGGACAGAGTCCGCTCCTACGCCGCCCAACCCACGCCATTCCAATGTAGGAGCGCGCCCTGCGCGCGAAATCGCGGGCAGGGCCCGCTCCTACACCTTCCAGCAAATATGACACCCCGTAGGATGGGTTGAGCTTGCGAAACCCATGCGGTGACGCTGATGGGTATCGCTTCGCTCAACCCATCCTACGAAGAGCCATGCTCGCTCATGCCATAGGAGCGGCCGCCCTGCGATGAAACCGGAACACCCCGCTCTATCTCAGTTGAACCACTCCATGGCCGTGCGCCAGACACACACGCCGACGAAATACGCCGAAGCCACGAACCACAGCCACAACAGCCAGGTCTGGTCCACCGGCTGCTGCAGGATCAGCAACGCGCTACTGAACATCCAGACGAAGGTCACCGCAATATTCAGCGGCATGAACTGGCGCACCCGGAAGGGGTGCAGGAACTTCATCCGCGTCAGCGTCAGGCCCGCCAGCACCAGCACCGTGACCAGGCTTACCCACGGGCCGGGCCCGAGGACGAAGAAATACACCGCCACCACGTTCCAGGCCGCCGGGAAGCCGACGAAGTAGTTGTCCTTGCTCTTCATGTTCACGTTGCAGAAGCAGAACAGCGAGGACACCAGGATGACGCCGACGATCGCCAGCTCGCTGTGCACCGGCAGCGGCACGTAGCGGTAGATGAAGATCGCCGGGATGAACACGTAGGTGAGGTAGTCGATCACCAGGTCCAGGGTGGAGCCGTCGAAGTGCGGCAATACCGCCTTGACGTCGAACTTGCGCGCCAGGGTGCCGTCCAGGCCGTCCACCAGCAGGGCCGCGCCCAGCCACAGCAGGCAGGCCTGCGGGCGGTTGTCGACCAGCGCGAGCAGCGCCAGCAGGGCCAGGATGACGCCGCTGGCCGTCACCGCGTGGGCGCTCCAGGCCTTGGCTTTGCTCAGGTTCAACGGAGTGAGGGTCAGGTTCACGGCGCTTCTCTTCAGTCAGGCGGCAGTGCGAGCTATTTCAACGTATAGCCCATCCGTGGGTTTCCACAGGATGCTCCTGGGTATCGGAACACCGATCCGACGGCCGAGTTCAGCCGGCCGGCCTTGGTGGGCGTGGAAAAGGCCAGGATACGCCGAAGCGCACCCGCAGCGCCAAGGGCGCTGACGAGCGTAGGACGGCTTTCGGACGCCAGAGATGCGGCGCGGCCCGCGGGGGCCGCGCCGCGCAGGCTCAGTGGATGATCTGGCTGAGGAACAGCTTGGTGCGGTCGGATTGCGGGTTGTCGAAGAACTGGTCCGGCGGCGCCTGTTCGACGATCTCGCCCTTGTCCATGAAGATCACCCGGTTCGCCACGGTGCGGGCGAAGCCCATCTCGTGGGTCACGCAGAGCATGGTCATGCCGCTCTGGGCCAGGCCGATCATGGTGTCCAGCACCTCCTTGACCATTTCCGGGTCGAGCGCCGAGGTGGGTTCGTCGAACAGCATGATCTTCGGCTTCATGCACAGCGCCCGGGCGATGGCCACGCGCTGCTGCTGGCCGCCGGAGAGCTGCCCGGGGAACTTGCTCGCCTGCTCGGGGATGCGCACCCGCTCCAGGTAGTGCATGGCCACTTCCTCGGCCTCGCGCTTGGGCATCTTGCGCACCCACATCGGCGCCAGGATGCAGTTCTGCAGCACGGTCAGGTGCGGGAACAGGTTGAAGTGCTGGAACACCATGCCGACCTCGCTGCGGATCGCCTCGATCTGCTTGAGGTCGTTGGTCAGCTCGGTGCCGTCGACGATGATGCTGCCCTGCTGGTGCTCCTCCAGGCGGTTGATGCAGCGGATGGTGGTGGACTTGCCCGAACCGGACGGGCCGCAGAGGACGATGCGTTCGCCCTGGCGCACGGTGAGGTTGATGTCCTTGAGCACGTGGAACTGGCCGTACCACTTGTTCACACCCTTCATCTCGATCATCACGTGATCGCCGATGGCCGGGACGGTCTTGTTGCTGGCTTCAGACATGATGACGAACTCCTAACGCTTGTGGCCGGTGTCCAGCTTGCGCTCCAGGTGCATGGAGTAGCGGGACATGCCGAAACAGAAGACCCAGTAGACCAGCGCGGCGAACACGTAGCCCTCGGTGGACATGCCCAGCCAGGCCGGGTCCGCGGTGGCGCGCTTGATGCTATTCAGGAAGTCGAACAGACCGATGATGATCACCAGGCTGGTGTCCTTGAACAGCGCGATGAAGGTGTTGACGATGCCGGGGATCACCAGCTTCAGGGCCTGGGGCAGGATCACCAGGCCCATCATCCGCCAGTAGCCCAGGCCCATGGCCGCGGCCGCCTCGTACTGGCCCTTGGGGATGGCCTGCATGCCGCCGCGGACCACCTCGGCGATGTAGGCGGCCTCGAACAGCACCACCATCACCATGGCGCGCAGCAGCTTGTCGAGGTTCATGCCCTCGGGCAGGAACAGCGGCAGCATCACCGAGGACATGAACAGCACGGTGATCAGCGGCACGCCGCGCCAGAACTCGATGGTGGTGACGCACAGGACCTTGATCGCCGGCATCTTCGAGCGCCGCCCCAGGGCCAGCAGGATGCCCAGCGGCAGCGCCCCGGCGATGCCCACGGCGGCGATCACCACGGTCAGCATCAGGCCGCCCCACTGGCTGGTGGGCACGTTGTCCAGGCCGAGGAAGCCGCCGTGCAGCAGCCAGTAGGACACCAGCGGCAGCGCCAGCAGGTAGGCCAGGCCGTACTTGAGCTTGTGCTGGAACTGGCGCAGGAACAGCGGCGCAGCGCCGACCACCACCAGCAGCACGTTGAGGTCCACCCGCCAGCGCAGCGCCTCAGGGTAGAAGCCGTACATGTACTGGCCGATGCGGGTGCTGATGAACACCCAGCAGGCCCCCTCGCGGCTGCAGTCGGCGCGGCTCTCGCCGACCCAGTCGGCCTTGAACACGGCCCATTCCAGCAGCGGCGGGACGATCAGCCAGATGACGTAGAGCCCGACCAGGGTCAGCAGGGTGTTGATCCAGCTCGAGAACAGGTTGGCGCGCAGCCAGCCGATGACCCCGACGCTGAGCGCCGGCGGCGGCAGATCGGGCTTGAAGGTATGGTTTGCCATGGCGTCCCCCTAGCGTTCGATCAGCGCGATGCGCTTGTTGTACCAGTTCATCAGCAGCGAGATGCTCAGGCTGATGGCCAGGTACACGCTCATGGTGATGGCCATGGTCTCGATGGCCTGGCCGGTCTGGTTGAGCACGGTGCCGGCGAACAGCGAGACCATGTCCGGGTAGCCGATGCCGGCGGCCAGCGAGGAGTTCTTCGCCAGGTTCAGGTACTGGCTGGTCAGCGGCGGCACTATCACCCGCAGCGCCTGCGGGATGATGATCAGCCGCAGCGTCTGCCCCGGGCGCAGGCCCAGGGAGCCGGCGGCCTCGGTCTGGCCGTGGCTGACCGCCTGGATGCCGGCGCGCACCGTCTCGCCGATGAAGGCGGCGGTGTAGATCGACAGCGCCAGGACGATGGACACCAGCTCCGGGATCACCACCCAGCCGCCGCGGAAGTTGAAGCCCTGCAGCACCGGCACGTCCCAGTGCACCGGCACGCCGGCCACCAGGATGGTCAGCGCCGGCAGCACGATCAGCGTGGCCAGGCCCGTGAGGAACACCGGGAAGGTCTTGCCGGTGGCGTGGCGGCGCACCTTGGCCCAGCGCCAGAGCACGGCCCAGGCGACGATGGCCAGGAGGACTGCGATGAGGAACGCCGGCAGCGCCTCGGTGGCCACCGGCGCCGGCATCTGCATGCCGCGGTTGTTGAAGAACAGCAGGCCGCCGACGCTCAGGCTCTGCCGCGGCCCGGGCAGTTGCGCGAGCACGGCGAAGTACCAGAAGAAGATCTGCAGCAGCGGCGGGATGTTGCGGAAGGTCTCGATGTACACCGTGGCGATCTTGCGCACCAGCCAGTTCGGCGACAGCCGGGCCACGCCGAGGACGAAGCCGATGATGGTCGCCAGGACGATGCCGATCACGGTCACCAGCAGGGTGTTGAGCAGGCCGACGAAGAACACCCGCCCGTAGGTGTCGGACTCGCTGTAGTCGATCAGGTGCTGGGAGATGCCGAAGCCGGCGCTGTTGCCCAGGAAGCCGAAGCCGGACTGGATGCCGCGGTGGGCGAGGTTGGTCTGGGTGTTGTCGAAGAGGAACCAGCCGAACGCCACCACGGCGACGACGGCGATGATCTGGAAGGCCCAGGCGCGCACGGCCGGGTCGCTGAGCGACAGGCCGCGCGGGCGCCGGGCTTTGACGGAATTCTGCATGTAAGCCCTCTCGCAGGCCGCCCCGGCGGGCACGGGGCTACGCCCGTGACCGCGCGGGGGACCTCACGTCGTTCGAAACAGGGCCCGCGCCCAGGATCCGGGCGCGGGCTGTGGGAGGTCAGCGCACCGGCGGTGCGTACTGCAGACCACCCTTGTTCCACAGGGCATTGAGGCCGCGCTTGATCTTCAGCTCGCTGCCTTCGCCGACGTTGCGCTCGAAGATCTCGGCGTAGTTGCCGACCTGCTTGACGATCTGCACCGCCCAGTCCTTCGGCAGCTTCAGGTCCTTGCCGTAGTCGCCCTCGGCGCCCAGCAGGCGGTTGATGTCGGGGTTCTTCGAGGACTTGGCCATCTGCTCGACGTTCTTCGAGTCGATCCCCAGCTCCTCGGCGTTGAGCATGGCGAACAGCGTCCAGCGGACGATGTCGAACCATTCCTCGTCGCCCTGGCGCACGGCCGGGCCGAGGGGCTCCTTGGAGATCACTTCCGGCAGCACCACGTAGTCGTCCGGCTTGGCCAGCTTGATGCGCTGCGCGTAGAGCTGCGACTGGTCGGAGGTGAGCACGTCGCAACGCCCGGATTCCAGCGACTTGGCGCTTTCGTCGGAGGTGTCGTAGGTGATCGGGGTGTACTTGAGGTTGTTCGAGCGGAAGTAGTCGGACAGGTTCAGCTCGGTGGTGGTGCCGGCCTGGATGCACACGGTGGCGCCGTCCAGCTCCTTGGCGCTGCTCACGCCGAGCTTCTTGTTCACCAGGAAGCCCTGGCCGTCGTAGTAGGTCACGCCGGCGAAGTTCAGGCCCATGGCGCTGTCGCGGGAACTGGTCCAGGTGGTGTTGCGCGAAAGCACGTCGATCTCGCCGGACTGCAGCGCGGTGAAGCGCTCCTTGGCGGTCAGCGGAGTGAACTTGACCTTGCTGGCGTCACCGAAGACCGCGGCGGCGATGCCATGGCAGACATCGACGTCGATGCCCTTGTAGACCCCCTTGGAATCGGCATAGGAGAAGCCCGGCAGGCCGTCGCTGATGCCGCACTGCACGAAGCCCTTCTTCTTCACCGCGTCCAGGGTGGCGCCGGCCTGGGCCATGCCGCTGAGCCCGAGGACGCTCAGAGCGGTCAGCACCGCCAGTGTGGATTTCACCATCTTCATCGATCACCTCCAGTTTGCTTTTATTCGTGTTGGAGTCCCGGCCCACTCGCCCTTGTGAGGCGCCGCACGGTCTGCTCCGGACCTTGCATCGAAGTGGAAACCTTAGGTCAGTCTAGCCGGCTCTGCGGATACGTCCGCTTCGCCGCCCAGGCTGCCCCGCTCGCGGATGACGCGAGCCGGACGTATTGCGGGGGCCGCCCTCACCTTGGCGGCCTGTTCAATGGGCTGCCCGCCCCGCCGACGGCACTGGTTTCCGGATGGGGGTCGGATAGAGTGTTACGCCGGCGGGACGGATCGCAGCCTGGTGCCTGAGTTAGCAAGGGCCGTACCAGAATGCCTCCCGCCCCTCGTTTCGGCGAAGGTCAAGTCGATAAGTTATGGCAAAGCGACATCCTTTTCGCAGATTCGCCGATCCTTTTTCCGGTGTGCGCGCCTTTGCGGCGCACATGCCCCATCCTGGAGCCCCCAATGAGCCAACCCCTGCTACTCGAACCCACCCAGCCGGCCGACTCGTGCGTCATTTGGTTGCACGGCCTGGGCGCCGACCGTTACGACTTCGAGCCGGTGGCGCGCATGCTGCAGAAGGTTTTGCCGCGCACCCGCTTCATCCTGCCCCAGGCGCCCACCCGCCCGGTGACGGTGTTCAACGGCATGCCGGCGCCCAGCTGGTACGACATCAAGGCCATGGCGCCGGCCCGGGCCATCGACGAGGCGCAGCTGGACGCCTCGGCCGACGCGGTGATCGCGCTGATCGAGGGCCAACTGGCCCAGGGCATCGCGCAGCGGCGCATCGTCCTGGCCGGCTTCTCCCAGGGCGGCGCGGTGGTGCTGCACACCGGCTACCTGCGCTGGCCGGGCGAGCTGGGCGGGGTCATGGCGCTGTCCACCTATGGCCCGACCTTCGACGACGACCTGCAACTGCCCGAGGCCAAGAAGCAGCAGCCGGCGCTGTGCCTGCACGGCACCTACGACGACGTGGTGGCGCCCGCCATGGGCCGCGCCGCCTACGACTTTCTCCAGCGGCAGGGCGTGGCCGCGCAGTGGCGCGACTACCCCATGGCCCACGAAGTCAGCAACCAGGAGATCGCCGACATCGCCGCCTGGCTGCGCGAGCGCCTGTGACGGCGCATTGCGGGCCTCTCGCGGGATAGTCGTCAGGCTGGGCCGACCGCTGGTCGGTCCACCACGCCAGCGAATTGCCAGTACGCAAAAGTCATTAATACTGAAGTTCCCGAAGGACGAACCAGACTACGGAGAGTCGTCGTGCCCCTCAGCGGAACCTGTCGAAAGCCCCATCAGCCATGAAGCCGACACAGTGGCAGCAGGATATCCAGCAGTTGCGCCACCTGCGGCTGTTCCAGAACGTCGCCGGGACCGCCTTGCAGCGGCTGCTCAACGAATTCCGCGCGCTGGAGCTGGAGGCCGGCGAGGTCCTGCTTTCGCCCTTCAACCGCAACCACTTCCTCTACCTGGTGCTCGAAGGGCAGCTCAAGGTCTACCTCGGCTCCCTGGACAACTCCCCGGTGTCCACCCTGGGCAGCGGCGACTGCGCCGGGGAAATCAGCTTCATCGACCATGACCACCCGTCGGCCTACGTGGTGGCCACCGAGGCCACCCGCGTGCTGCGCCTGCACCGCGAGGCGCTGCTGAGCCTGTTCGAGCACTCCCCGCAATTGATGCAGAACCTGCTGGAGATGCTCTGCGCGCGGGTGCGCCAGGGCAACCGGATCATCCTCAACACCGAGCAGAACGCCAACATCGACACCCTCACCGGGCTGTTCAACCGGCGCTGGCTGGAGCACGTCTACGAGCGCGAGAGCACCCGCTGCGCGTTCAACGAGCAGCCGCTGGCGATGCTCATGCTGGATGTCGACCACTTCAAGGACTACAACGACCGCCATGGCCACCTGGCCGGCGACTACGCCCTCTGCCTGGTGGCCCACACCCTGCGCAGCCAGCTGCGGCCCAAGGACAGCATGGCGCGCTTCGGCGGCGAGGAATTCGTCATCCTGCTGCCGGAAGTGAGCCTGGACGAGGCCCGCGCCATCGGCGAGCGCCTGCGCATGAGCCTGGAGCAGATCGACTCCTTCTATTCCCCGCTGGGCGCCCTGCCCGGCGTCACCGTGTCCCTCGGCGTGGCCGAGATGCACCTGCAGGAAAGCCTGCAGGGCCTGCTGCGGCGCGCCGACGAGGCCCTGTACCGGGCCAAGCAGCACGGCCGCAACCGCCTCTGCGGCTGATCCACGGCAGGCTTTGGCCGACGCCCCCAACGCACGGATTTCGCCTGGCTGGCAACTTGCTTTACACTGACGGCCGTTCAATCCTTAACCACTACGAGATCACCGTGCTCAAGGCACTCAAGAAAATCTTCGGCAAGGGCGAGGGCGAGCAGCCCGCCGCAACGCCCACCCCAGCCCCCTCCTCCCCCGCAGCCGCCAGCCAGGACGGCGAACAGCGCCCGCGCAAACCGCGCGCTCCCCGCCCCGAAGGCGAACGCAACGACAAGCCGCCGCGCCCGCCCAAGGGCGACAAGCCGCGCGGCGAACGCCAGGACCGCGGCGGCGACCGCCCGGAGAAGGCCGAGCGCACCGACAAGCCGCCGCGCGAAAAAACCGAGAAGACCGAGCGCCCGCGCCGCGAGCGCAAGCCCAAGGCGCAGGTGGTGGACAACTGGAAGCTGGAAGACTTCGTGGTCGAGCCGGCCGAAGGCAAGACGCGCTTCCACGACTTCAACCTCGACCCGCGGCTGATGCACGCCATCCACGACCTCGGTTTCCCCTACTGCACGCCGATCCAGGCGCAGGTGCTGGGCTTCACCCTCAGGGGCCAGGACGCCATCGGCCGCGCCCAGACCGGCACCGGCAAGACCGCCGCCTTCCTCATCTCGATCATCACCCAGCTGCTGCAGACGCCGCCGCCCAAGGAACGCTACATGGGCGAGCCGCGCGCGCTGATCATCGCGCCGACCCGCGAGCTGGTGGTGCAGATCGCCAAGGACGCCGTGGGCCTGGCCAAGTACACCGGGCTGAACGTCATGAGCTTCGTCGGCGGCATGGACTTCGACAAGCAGCTCAAGACCCTCGAATCGCGCTACTGCGACATCCTCGTGGCCACCCCCGGCCGCCTGCTGGACTTCAACCAGCGCGGCGAGGTGCACCTGGACATGGTCGAGGTGATGGTGCTGGACGAAGCCGACCGCATGCTCGACATGGGCTTCATCCCCCAGGTCCGCCAGATCATCCGCCAGACCCCGTACAAGGGCGAGCGCCAGACCTTGCTGTTCTCCGCCACCTTCACCGACGACGTGATGAACCTGGCCAAGCAGTGGACCGTGGACCCGGCCATCGTCGAGATCGAGCCGGAGAACGTCGCCAGCGACACCGTCGAGCAGCACGTCTACGCCGTGGCCGGCAGCGACAAGTACAAGCTGCTGTACAACCTGATCGCGCAGAACGACTGGACCCGCGTGATGGTCTTCGCCAACCGCAAGGACGAGGTCCGCCGCATCGAGGAACGCCTGACCAAGGACGGCATCAGCGCCGCGCAGATGTCCGGCGACGTGCCGCAGCACAAGCGCATCAAGGTCCTGGAAGGCTTCCGCGAAGGCAAGATCCGCGTGCTGGTGGCCACCGACGTGGCCGGCCGCGGCATCCACGTCGAAGCCATCAGCCACGTGATCAACTTCACCCTGCCGGAAGACCCGGACGACTACGTGCACCGCATCGGCCGTACCGGCCGCGCCGGCAGCACCGGCACCTCGATCAGCTTCGCCGGCGAGGACGACGCCTTCGCCCTGCCGCCGATCGAAGAGCTGCTGGGCCGCAAGATCACCTGCGAGATGCCGCCCGCCGAGCTGCTCAAGCCGGTGCCGCGCAAGCACTGATCCCCGCGCGAAACGGAAAAAGGCGAAGCCACGGGCTTCGCCTTTTTCGTTTCCGCCGGCGTTACGCCCAGTGACGCCAGGCGAGCGCGGTGACGCACCGGCGCGGTGCGCAGCGCCCCATTCGTCCCGCCGGGTCCGCCGGGACGACGCCTCCCCTCTCCCCACCAAACAATGGCACCCGGCCATCGTCCTGCCTGGGCCCGGGGCTGACAGCTGAGCAGATAAACGAACGGCCTGATCGATTTTGTTTACGCTCGTAAATAAATTTGCACGCTTCTTGCAGAATTTTTTACGACATCCTTCAGAACAAGCCTTCGGAATCCCGCCCATGCCCTTGCGCGCCAAGCTCGCCCTCAGTTTCCTGCTCATCGGCCTCATCCCGGTGCTGGTCATGGCCATGGTGGTCTACCACCAGGCCAGCCGCGCCCTCGAAGAACAGAGCCTGAACGCCCTGGAGGCGGTGGCCAGCATCAAGCAGCGGCAGCTGATGGACGCCTGGCAGGCGCGCCACGACCAGCTCAGCAGCCTGGCCGGCAACCTCGGCGCCAACTACGCGGGGCTGGAGAGCGAGGCGCTGGTCACCACCGCCAACTACGACCGCCCGGTGTTCGAGAACTTCACCAAGACCTTCGGCTACCGCGAGCTGCGCCTGGTGGCCAGCGACGGCAGCGTGGTCTTCAGCCTGGGCCGCGGCGCCGACTACCAGCAGAACATGAACGCCGAGCAATGGCGCGATACGCCCTTCGGGCGCTTCGTCCGCGGCGCCCTGGGCAGCGGCAAGGCGAGCATCAGCGACCTGGAGCCGGCCCTGGACGACAAGCAGCCTGTGCAATGGCTGGCCGCGCCGATCAAGGACCACGACAAGCTGCAGCTGCTGCTGGTGCTGGAGCTGCCGCTGAAGGCGATCAACGACGTGATGCAGAGCCGCCAGGGCCTGGGCGAGGCCGGCGAGACCTACCTGGTGGGCGGCGACGGGCGCCTGCGTTCGGACTCGGCGCGTTTCGCCGACCATCGCGTGCGCCGCGCCGGCGACGCGCCCGCCGCCCTCCCCGGCCAGGCCAGCGAAAAGGCCCTGGCCGGCGAACAGGGACGCCTGACCGAGCCCGGCCTGAGCGGCGCGACGGCGCTGAAGTCCTTCGTGCCGCTGAACCTCGACGGCCTGCACTGGGCGCTGGTGGCGGAAATGGACCAGGACCAGGCCTTCGCCCCGGTGCGCAAGCTGATGTGGCAGATGCTGGTGCTGGGCCTGCTGACCCTCGCCGGCGTGGCCGCCGGCACCTGGCTGGTCAGCCGCAGCGTGATGCACCCGCTGGGCGGCGAACCGGCGAGCATGGCGGCCCTGGCCCAGCGCCTGGCCAACGGCGAGCTGAAGCTGGCCGGCGGCGCCGATGCCGGCAGCGGCCTGATGCAGGCCCTGCACGAGATGGCCGCGGCCTGGCGCCAGGTGGTCGAGCGCCTGCGCCAGGCCAGCGAAGCGGTGGGCGACGCCAGCGGCGACATCCTCGACGCCGCCGGGCGCACCAGCAGCCACCTGGACCAGCAGCAGGAAGCCCTGGAGATGGTGGTCAGCGCCGTCGACCAGATGGCCGCCACCGTGCAGGAAATCGCCGGCAGCGCCAGCCGCAGCGCCGACGGCAGCGCCGCCGCGCGCGAGGCCTTCGTCACCATGCAGGACACCCTGCAGCGCATGATCGGCCGCCAGGACCAGCTGCTCGCCGGCCTGCGCGACGCCGACCGGGTGGTGCAGGCCCTGGCCGGCGACAGCCAGCAGATCAACTCGGTGCTGGAGGTGATCCGCTCGATCGCCGAGCAGACCAACCTGCTGGCCCTGAACGCCGCCATCGAAGCCGCCCGCGCCGGCGATGCCGGCCGCGGCTTCGCCGTGGTGGCCGACGAAGTGCGCAGCCTGGCCCAGCGCACCCGCAGCGCCACCGACGAGATCGTCACCATAGTCGGCACCCTCGGCGACTCCTCCACCCAGGCCCAGGCCAGCATGGGCGGCGCCAGCGAACAGGCGCGCACTCTGGAGCACGACACCCAGGCGGTGCTGGACTCCCTCGGCGCCCTCGACGAATCCCTGCAGGGCGTGCACGCCATGGCCTTCCAGATCGCCGCGGCGGCCGAACAGCAGGCGGCCACCACCCAGGAAGTGAACCAGCACATGCACCGCCTGAGCGACATGACTGCGGAAAACCGCAAGACCGCCGCGCACACCCGCGACTGCGGAGAGCATCTGCGCAAGGTGGCTGGGAGCCAGGAGGCGTTGGTGGCGCAGTTTCAGCTCTAGCACTCACCGGAAACGTCGGCGGCTTAGTTCAACGCCTTTCCCTCTCCCTAACCCTCTCCCTGAAGGGAGAGGGGACCGTTGGGCAGACGCTGGTGCTCTGGAGTTAGCCGGCAACACCGAAGGTTTCCGGCTGAAACCATTCGTTCTCTCGGCACGGACAAGCCCCCTCTCCCTTCAGGGAGAGGGCTGGGGAGAGGGAGCGGACTCAACCCGAAACACAACCACCACCGTCAAGCACCATTCGCGAGCAAGCCCACTCCTACAGGCTGACGCCGAACCCCGCCAGAGCCCTCCATCCTTGCCGCCCCCACCCCCAAAATTCCAGAATGGAAAAATCATCCATCCCGGAGCCCCGGCATGCCCATCACCCTTCCCCCGCCCGCTGCTACCCGCCTGACGCGGAGACGTCCATGACCGAGGTCGACTTCCTGATCATCGGCGCCGGTATCGCCGGCGCTTCCACCGGCTACTTCCTCGCGCCCCACGGCAAGGTCGCCGTGCTCGAACGCGAATCCCACGCCGGCTACCACTCCACCGGCCGCTCGGCGGCGCTGTATACCGTGGCCTACGGCACGCCCCAGGTACGCGCCCTGACCGCCGCCAGCCGGGCCTTCTTCGACGCCCCGCCGGAGGGCTTCGCCGAGCACCCGATCCTCAGCCCGCGCGGCGAGTTGATCGTGGACTTCGCCGGCGACGCCGAGGAACTGCGCCGCCAGTTCGACAGCGCCCGCGCCAATGTGCCGGAGATGCGCCTGCTGGACGCCGACGAGGCCTGCGCCATGGTCCCGGTGCTGCGCCGCGACAAGGTCCACGGCGCGATGTACGACCCCAGCGCCGCCGACATCGACACCGACGCCCTGCTGCAGGGCTACCTGCGCGGCATCCGCCGCAACGGCGGCAGCGTGCAGTTCGACAGCGAGGTGCTCGCCGCGGCCTATATCGACGGCCAATGGGAAGTGCGCACGGCCCAGCAGAGTTACCGCGCCCCCGTGCTGGTCAACGCCGCCGGCGCCTGGTGCGACAAGCTGGCCGAACTCGCCGGCGTCGCCCCACTGGGCCTGCAGCCCAAGCGCCGCGCGGCCTTTCTCTTCGCTCCGGGCGAAGGCGTGGACAGCCACGCCTGGCCGGTGCTGGTGAGCCTGGACGAGTCCTTCTACTTCAAGCCTGACGCCGGCCTGCTGCTCGGCTCGCCGGCCAACGCCGACGCGGTGGAGCCCCACGACGTGCAGCCCGAGGAGCTGGACATCGCCCTGGGCATCCACCGCATCGAGGAGCACACCACGCTCAGCATTCGCCGCCCCAGCCACACCTGGGCCGGGCTGCGCTCGTTCTTCGCCGACGGCGAGCTGGTGTCCGGCTACGATCCGCAGGCGCCCGGTTTCTACTGGGTGGCCGGCCAGGGCGGCTACGGCATCCAGACCTCGGCGGCCATGGGCCAGGCCAGCGCAGCGCTGATCCGCGCCGACGAGTTGCCCGAGGTGCTGGTGCGCCATGGGCTGAGTGCGGACGGGTTGGCTCCGGCGCGGCTAAAGCCAAGGTCAAGCGGCGGATAACCGCGAACGGTTATCCGCCCTACGCCGCACCAGCCGTGGCATTCCCCCGCGCGCGATTCGCGGGCAGGGCCCGCTCCTACAAGTTGACGCCAGACTTCCCGCCGACGCCGAGCGGCTCCCTCTCCCTCTGGGAGAGGGTTGGGGTGAGGGAACGGAGGCAACCTGATACACAGCCACCGCCGGCAAGCACCGTTCGCGGGCAGGGCCCGCTCCTACAAGTTGACGCCAGACTTCCCGCCCACGCCGAACGGCCCCCTCTCCCTTCAGGGAGAGGGCTGGGGAGAGGGGACGGAGTCAACCTGACACACAGCCACCGCCGGCAAGCACTGTTCGCGAGCAAGCTCGCTCCTACAGGTTGACGCCGAACTTCTCGCCGACGCCGAGCGGCCCCCTCTCCCTTTGGGAGAGGGCTGGGGTGAGGGAGCGGAGCCAGCCTGGCACACACAGCCACCGGCAAGCACCGTACGCGAGCACGCGAAGACAGCCCCTTCCGCGTGACCATGTCCGCGCACACAGGACGTTTCCCACCGTCCGGCGCGCCCATCCCGAATGGCCCGCCTGCGCGGTGGCCGGGAGAATGCGGGTCGGCCCATCCCGGGCCGATCCCTTTCCTGCTTGCGAGAAACAGCCATGAACGATCTGAAAGTACTCAACGAAAACGAAATCGACCAGGTAGCCGGCGGCTTCCTCTTCGGCATGCTGGGCGACCTGTTCGGCACTTCCGGCTCGCAGTCCGGCGGCCTGCTGGGCGGTGTGTTCAACGTGCTGCAGAACCTACCGATCGTTGGTGGCCTGTTCGGCCTGGTCAACAGCATCTTCGGCGGCCTGTTCGGCGGCGGCTCCTCCAGCAACCCGCGCTGAACGCCAGGCGGCGGATAACGCCGCCGCACTCTCTTTCGCCCCGGACGGACTACCCCCTACGAGGGATGTCAGTGCCCCGGCGCTGGCCTAGTCTGACTTGCAACGACAGCCATATGGAGGGACCGCCAGACGAGATGATCTGCCTTTCCAACCACGGTTATCCGGCGCAGACATGCGCCCAGGCCCCAGCGAACCGCTCATTTCGCCGGGGCCTTTTCTTTGGGAACGGAAAAGCACGACCGCAGGATGGGTTGAGCTTGCGATACCCATCTGGCCGGGGTGATGGATCGCTTCGCTCAACCCATCCTACGAAGGGGCGTTCTTTAGATCAGCCGCCGCTGAGGTTCATGAAGCGCAGCACCTGCACTTCGCCACCGGTGCTGAATTCGTGGCGGGCGGGCTTGCGTTGCAGGGCGGCGTGCAGGGCGTCGAGGATCGGCGCGTCGTCCAGCGGGTAGCGGCGCAGCAGGCCGCGCAGGTCCACGGAGTGCTCGTGGCCCAGGCACAGCAGCAGGCGGCCTTCGGCGGTGAGGCGCAGGCGGTTGCAGGTGGCGCAGAAGTTGTGCGAGTGCGGCGAGATGAAGCCGATGCGCGTGCGCGGGTGTTGCGCCAGGCGCACGTAGCGCGCCGGGCCGCCGCTGTGTTCGGCGCTGTCCAGCAGTTCGAAGCGCTCGGCGATCAGCGCGCGTACCTCGTCGCTGGAGCAGAAGCTCTCCTCGCGGTCGCGGCCGACCTGGCCCAGGGGCATTTCCTCGATGAAGCTGATGTCCAGTTCGTTGGCGATGGCGTAGTCCACCAGCGCCGGCACCTCGTCGGCGTTGCGGCCCTTCATCACCACGCAGTTGAGCTTGATCCCGGAAAAGCCCACCTCCCGCGCCGCGTCTATGCCGCGCAGCACCTGGTCGAGGCGGCCGGTGCGGGTGATGGCCTGGAAGCGCTGCGGGTCCAGGGTGTCGAGGCTGATGTTCAGGCGCGTCAGGCCCGCTGCGCGCAGGTCGCCGGCCAGGCGGACGAGTTGCGAGCCGTTGCTGGTCATGCACAGTTCGCGCAGGCCGGGCAGCGCGGCCAGGCGTTCGCACAGGCCGACGATGCCGGGGCGCACCAGCGGCTCGCCGCCGGTGAGGCGCAGCTTGCGCACGCCGCGCTCGACGAACAGCCGGGCGACGCGCTCGATCTCTTCCAGGGTCAGCACCTGCTGGCGTGGCAGGAAGCGCATGTTCTCGGCCATGCAGTAGACGCAGCGGAAGTCGCAGCGGTCGGTCACCGACAGGCGCAGGTAGTCGATCTTGCGGCCCTGGCCGTCGATCCAGTCGGACATGTGGGTGCTCCGGTTGATGCGTTGGCGAAGGCGGACGATCCGGCCCTCTCCCCAACCCTCTCCCTGAAGGGAGAGGGGGCTGTCCAGTGCGGCGGCTGCCTCACTGCACCAGCGGCGAGTCCGCGGCGTCGAAGGCGAAGCCTTCGATGTGCGCCTCGCCGGCCAGCACGGCGATGTACTGGCTGACCGCGCGCTGCAGCACCTGGGCGCGCAGGTAGGCGGCGATGCGCGGGCGGGCTTCGGCGAAGGGCAACGGTTCGCCGCCTTCGCGCGCCAGCAGTTCGACCACGTGCAGGCCGTAGCGGCTTTCCAGGGGCTGGGCCAGCAGGCCGGGGGTTTCCCGCAGCAGGCGTTTCTCGAATTCGGGCACGGTCTGGCCCGGCTCGATCCAGCCCAGGTCGCCGCCTTCGTCCTTCGACGGGCAGGCGGAGAAGCGCATGGCCTTTTCGGTGAAGCGCTCGGGGTGTTCGCGCAGCTCTTCCAGCAGGACCAGGGCCTGTTCGCGGGCCTTGGCGCGGCCTTCCAGGTCGTCCGGGGCGCAGGCCAGCAGGATGTGCCGCAGGCTCATGCGCCAGGGGCTGGTCAGGCGGCCGGGGTTGGCTTCATACCATTGCCGGCAGCTGGCTTCGTCAGCCTCGGGTGTGCCGACGTCACGGTCGACCAGGGCACGGATGCGGGCTTCCTCGGGCGCCTCGCCCTCCTCCGCCTCGGCGCTGATGCCCAGCGCGTCGGCGCGCTGCAGCAGCAGCTGGCGCACCACCAGCGCGCGGCAGGCGGCGTGCAGCGCCTCGGCGTGGCTGGTGGCCGGGTGGTACTGGAGTTCGCGGGCCAGTTCGTCGGCGTCGATGGCGATGCCGTTGACCGCCAGCTTCGGCAGCTCGACGTGTTCGACGCGGTTTTCGTAGTGGGAGCAGCTCATGGGGTTCACCTTCGGGCGGCGGATAACCGCGAACGGTTATCCGCCCAGTGGGTTGGCGCGACTGTTCAGGCCGCGCGGCTCTTCTGGCGGACCACCTGGTAGCGGCGGCCCAGGTACCACACCGGGGCGCTGACGATGTGCACCAGGCGGGTGAAGGGGAAGAGCACGAACAGCGTCAGGCCGAGCATCACGTGCAGCTTGTAGACCAGCGACACCGGGGCGATGGCCTCGGCCGCGGCCAGCGGCTGCAGGGTGACCACCGACTGCGCCCAGTCGGCCAGCATGACCATCACCGAGCCATCCAGGTGGTGGGTGGAGGCGACGATGGTGGACAGGCCGAGAATCAGCTGGGCGTAGAGCACCAGCAGGATCATCAGGTCCGAGGCGTTGCCGGTGGCGCGCACCCGGGCGTCGGTCAGGCGGCGCAGGATCAGCCCGGTCAGGCCGATGAAGCAGAGCACGCCGAAGAAGCCGCCGGAGACCATGGCCAGCAGTTGCTTGTGCTCGGTGCTGATCAGGTGCTCGTAGACCGCGTGCGGCGTCAGCAGGCCGACGAAGTGGCCGGCGAGGATGAACAGCACGCCCACGTGGAACAGGTTGCTGTACACGCGCATGCCTTTCTTGCTCAGCATCTGGCTGGAGCCGGCCTTCCAGGTGTATTGCGACAGGTCGAAGCGCGCCCAGCTGCCCACCAGGCAGATGAACAGGGCGACGTAGGGGTAGACCCCGAACAGCAGGGTATTGAACGACATGATCAGGCTCCTTGGCTGGCCACCCGGCGCGGCGGCACCGGCTGGGCGACCCATTGCAGGGGTTGTTCGAGGGCGCTGGAGGGCTGCCGCGGGTTCGACGGGCAGCCGGCGGCGGGTTCGCCGAAGCTCACCTGGGTTTCCTCCCAGGCCTTGTCCAGCGCCTCCAGGCTGTCGTCGCGAGCCTCCTGCTCGCAGTCGCGGTGCAGCTCGGCCAGGTCCGGGCGCTCGCCGGAGAGTTCCAGCAGGCCGTGGAACACCGCCGCGTAGGCGCTGCCGCGCTCGTCCAGGCGCGTCGCCAGCAGGGCGAGGATGTGCGCCACCTCGGCCAGGCCGACGCGCGCGCCCTCGGCGTCCTGCAGGGCGAGGAACTCCAGGTACAGCGGCAGGTAGTCCGGCAGCTCGTTGACGTGGATGGCCAGGCCCGCGGCGTTGTAGCGGTGCAGCAGGTCGACCATGGCCTGGCCGCGGTCGCGGCTCTCGCCGTGGACGTGCTCGAAGAGCAGCAGCGAGACCGAGCGGCCGCGTTCGAACAGGCCGTCGTAGCGCGCCTGCACGTCCAGCAGGTCGCCCTGGCAGAGTTCGTTGAGCAGCGCGGCGAGGCCGTCGCGCTGCGCTTCGGGCAGGTCGCTGGTGCGGATCAGCGCGTGCAGCGCCAGGCTTTCCTCGCGCACTTCCGGGCGCGGGTAGTCCAGCAGCAGCGCGCAGAGCTTGAGCAGTTGGCTGTGGCTTTCCAGGGAGATAGTCATGGCCTTCACTCCTGGATCTGCACGGTCTGGATGACGTTGCGGCGGTCCACCGGCTTGCCGCCGAACAGGTTCACGCCGGAGTTGCCCGAGCAGCCGCTGCCGAAGCTGAAGCCGCAGCCCGAGCGCTCGGCGAAGGCGTCGGAAAGCGCCTCCTCGCGGTGCGCGGTGGGGATGACGAAGCGGTCCTCGTAGTTGGCGATGGCCAGGTAGCGGTACATCTCTTCCACCTGTTGCACCGACAGCCCGACCTTGGCCAGCACGTCCAGGTCCTGCTTGCCTTCCACCTGCTCGGCGCGCTTGTAGGCGCGCATCGCCAGCAGGCGCTTGAGGGCGCGCAGCACCGGCGCGGTATCGCCGGCGGTGAGCAGGTTGGCCAGGTACTGCACGGGGATGCGCAGCGATTCGACGTCCGGGATCACCCCGTCGCTGCCGATGTGGCCCTCGGCGGCGGCGTTCTGGATCGGCGACAGCGGCGGCACGTACCAGACCATCGGCAGCGTGCGGTATTCCGGGTGCAGCGGCAGGGCCAGCTGCCAGTCCATGGCCAGCTTGTACACCGGCGACTTCTGCGCCGACTCGATGACGCTGTCCGGCACGCCGTCCTTGCGCGCCTGCTCGATCACTTTCGGGTCGAACGGGTCGAGGAAGATTTCCAGCTGCTTCTGGTACAGCTCGCGCTCGTCGGCGCAACTGGCCACTTCATGGATGCGGTCGGCGTCGTAGAGCAGCACGCCCAAGTAGCGGATGCGCCCCACGCAGGTTTCCGAGCACACGGTGGGCTGGCCGGCCTCGATGCGCGGGTAGCAGAAGATGCACTTCTCGGACTTGCCGCTCTTCCAGTTGAAGTAGATCTTCTTGTACGGGCAGCCGCTGATGCACATGCGCCAGCCGCGGCACTTGTCCTGGTCGATGAGGACGATGCCGTCCTCCTCGCGCTTGTAGATCGCCCCGCTCGGGCAGGACGCCACGCACGCCGGGTTCAGGCAGTGCTCGCACAGGCGCGGCAGGTACATCATGAAGGTGTTTTCGTACTCGCCGTAGATGTCCGCCTGGACCTGGTCGAAGTTCTTGTCCTTGCGCCGCTTGGCGAACTCGGTGCCGAGGATTTCCTCCCAGTTCGGGCCCCATTCGATCTTCTGCATGCGCTGCCCGCTGATCAGCGAGCGCGGCCGCGCCACCGGCTGGTGCTGCGCCTTGGGCGCGGTGTGCAGGTGCTGGTAGTCGAAGTCGAAGGGTTCGTAGTAGTCGTCGATCTCCGGCAGGTCGGGGTTGGCGAAGATGTTCGCCAGCACCCGGAACTTGCCGCCGATGCGCGGGACGATGGAGCCGTCGGCGTTGCGCACCCAGCCGCCCTTCCACTTCTGCTGGTTCTCCCACTCCTTCGGGTAGCCGATGCCGGGCTTGGTCTCGACGTTGTTGAACCAGGCGTATTCCATGCCTTCGCGGCTGGTCCAGACGTTCTTGCAGGTGATGGAGCAGGTGTGGCAGCCGATGCATTTGTCGAGGTTCAGCACCATGCCGACTTGCGAACGAATTTTCATGGCGTCTCTCCTCAAATGTCCCGGGGCAGCGGCTGCGGCAGGGCGTCGCCGCCCAGGCCGCCATGTTCCGGCTCGTCGAGCCAGTCGACCTTGTTCATCTTGCGCACCACCACGAACTCGTCGCGGTTGCAGCCCACGGTGCCGTAGTAGTTGAAGCCCCAGGCCTGCTGGGCGTAGCCGCCGATCATGTGGGTGGGCTTGAGCACCACGCGGGTCACCGAGTTGTGGTGGCCGCCGCGGGTCTTGGTGGTCTCGCTGCCGGGCACGTTCACGATGCGTTCCTGGGCGTGGTACATCAGCACCATGCCGTCCTTCACCCGCTGGCTGACCACCGCGCGGCAGGTGGCGGCGCCGTTGGCGTTGAAGACTTCGACCCAGTCGTTGTCCTCGATGCCGGCGCGCTTGGCGTCATGCTCGCTGAGCCAGATGATCGGCCCGCCGCGCGACAGGGTGAGCATCAGCAGGTTGTCGCTGTAGGTGGAGTGGATGCCCCATTTCTGGTGCGGGGTGATCCAGTTCAGGGTGATCTCCGGGTTGCCGTTGGGCTTCTTGTTGAACAGCTTGTCGGTGCTGCGGGTGTTGACCGGCGGCCGGTAGCTGACGAAGCCTTCGCCGAAGGCCTGCATCCACGGGTGGTCCTGGTAGAACTGCTGGCGGCCGGTGATGGTGCGCCACGGGATCAGTTCGTGGACGTTGGTGTAGCAGGCGTTGTAGCTCACGTGCTCGTCTTCCAGGCCCGACCAGGTGGGGCTGGAGATGATCTTGCGCGGCTGCGCCTGGATGTCGCGGAAGCGGATCTTCTCCTCTTCCTTGGGCAGCGCCAGGTGCTCGTGCTCGCGCCCGGTGATCTTGGCCAGCGCGTTCCACGCCTTCACCGCCACCTGGCCGTTGGTTTCCGGGGCCAGGGCGAGGATCACCTCGGCGGCGTCGATGGCGCTCTCGATGCGCGGCCGGCCCTGGCTGACGCCCGGCTCCAGCACGCGGTGGTTGAGATCGCCCACCAGTTTCACTTCCTTCTCGGTGTTCCAGCCGATGCCCTTGCCGCCGTTGCCCAGCTTGTCCAGCAGCGGGCCGAGGGAGGTGAACTTCTTGTAGGTGTTCGGGTAGTCGCGCTCGACCACATGCAGGGTGGGCATGGTTTTACCCGGCAGCGCTTCGCACTCGCCTTTCTTCCAGTCACTGCCGCCGAAGGGCTGGGCCAGTTCGTTGGCGGTGTCGTGCAGCAGCGGCACGGTGACCAGGTCCTGCTCCACACCCAGGTGGCCGACGGCGACCTCGGAGAACTTCTTCGCGATGGCCTTGTAGATCTCCCAGTCGCTCTTGGCCTCCCAGGCCGGGTCGATGGCGGCCGACAGCGGGTGGATGAAGGGGTGCATGTCGGAGGTGTTGAGGTCGTCCTTCTCGTACCAGGTGGCCGTCGGCAGGACGATGTCCGAGTACATGCAGGTGGAGGACATGCGGAAGTCCAGGGTGGTGACCAGGTCGACCTTGCCTTCGGCGCCCTGCTCCACCCAGTCCACCTCGGTGGGACGCGGGCCGCCGGCCTTGCCGAGGTCTTCGTTCATCACGCCGTTCTTGGCGCCCAGCAGGTACTTGAGCATGTACTCGTGGCCCTTGCCCGAGCTGCCCAGCAGGTTGGAGCGCCAGATGAACATGTTGCGCGGGAAGTTCTGCGCGTCGTCCGGCTTCTCGCTGGCGAAGCGCAGGTTGCCGGCCTTGAGCTCGCGCACCACGTAGTCCTGCACCGGCAGCCCGGCGCGCTCGGCGTCGGCGGCGATGCGCAGCGGGTTGCGGTCCAGCTGCGGCGCGGAGGGCAGCCAGCCCATGCGCTCGGCGCGGATGTTGTAGTCCACCGCGTGCTCGGGGAACTGCTTGCTGTCGGCCAGGGGCGAGAGCACTTCGTGCATCGACAGCTTTTCATGGCGCCACTGCGAGCTGTGCAGGTAGAAGAAGCTGGTGCCGTTCATCTGCCGCGGCGGGCGGCTCCAGTCGGTGCCGAAGGCCAGCGGTACCCAGCCGGTCTGCGGACGCAGCTTCTCCTGGCCGACGTAGTGGGCCCAGCCGCCGCCGCTCTGGCCGATGCAGCCGCACATCATCAGCATGTTGATGACCGCGCGGTAGTTCATGTCCATGTGGTACCAGTGGTTCATCGCCGCGCCGATGATGACCATGGCCTTGCCGTGGGTCTTGTCGGCGCTGTCGGCGAACTCGCGGGCCACCTGGATGGCGCGGGCGGCCGGCACGCCGGTGATGCGTTCCTGCCAGGCCGGGGTGTAGGGGGTGTCGGCGTCGTCGAAACCGCGGGCCACGTTGGCGCCGCCCAGGCCGCGGTCGACGCTGTAGTTGGCCATCTGCAGGTCGTAGACGGTGGCCACGCGCAGGGTTTTGCCGTCGGCGCCCTGGATGTCGCGGAAGGGCACGCGGCGCAGCAGCACCTCGTCGTTGTCCACGCCCTTGAAGTGCGGGTGCAGCTGGCCGGCGAAGTACGGGAAGCCCACCTCGCAGGCGTGTTCCGGGCCGTCGATCAGGCTCAGGCTCAGGCGCGTCTCGCGGCCCTGGCCGCCTTCCTTCTCCTCGATGTTCCACTTGCCCGACTCGCCCCAGCGGTAGCCGATGGCGCCGGTGGGCGAGACCAGCTCGCCGCTGGTTTCATCGAAGGCGATGGTCTTCCACTCGGGGTTGTTGTCCTGGCCCAGCTGGCCGTCGAGGTCGGCGGCGCGCAGGTAGCGGGTCGGCTTGAAGGCGCCCTCGCCATGCGGCTCCAGCAGCACCAGCATGGGCATGTCGGTGTACTGCCGGCAGTAGTCGACGAAGTAGGCGCGCGGCTTGTCGAGGTGGAATTCCTTGAGGATGACGTGACCGAAGGCCATGCCCAGCGCGGCGTCGGTGCCCTGCTTGGGGTTGAGCCAGAGGTCGGTGAGCTTGGCCACCTCGGAGTAGTCCGGGGTCACGGACACGGTCTTGGTGCCCTTGTAGCGCACCTCGGTGAAGAAGTGCGCGTCGGGGGTCCGCGTCTGCGGCACGTTGGAGCCCCAGGCGATGATGTAGCTGGAGTTGTACCAGTCGGCCGACTCCGGCACGTCGGTCTGCTCGCCCCAGATCTGCGGGCTGGCCGGCGGCAGGTCGCAGTACCAGTCGTAGAAGCTCAGGCACACCCCGCCGATCAGCGACAGGTAGCGGGCGCCTGCGGCGTAGCTGACCATGGACATGGCCGGGATCGGCGAGAAGCCGATGACGCGGTCGGGGCCGTAGGTCTTCACGGTGTAGACGTTGGCCGCGGCGATGATCTCGGTGACCTCGTCCCAGCTGGAGCGCACAAAGCCGCCCAGGCCGCGCTCGCTCTTGTAGCTTTTCGCCTTGGCGGCGTCCTCGACGATGCTCGCCCAGGCGTCCACCGCGTCCTTGTGCGCGGCGCGCGCCTCGCGCCACAGCTTGAGCAGCGGCTTGCGCACCTTGGGGTACTTCAGGCGGTTGGCGCTGTAGATGTACCAGGAGTAGCTGGCCCCGCGCGGGCAGCCGCGCGGCTCGTGGTTGGGCAGGTCCGGGCGGGTGCGCGGGTAGTCGGTCTGCTGGGTTTCCCAGGTGATCAGGCCGTTCTTCACGTAGATCTTCCAGGAGCAGGAACCGGTGCAGTTCACCCCGTGGGTGGAGCGCACGATCTTGTCGTGCTGCCAGCGCTGGCGGTAGCCGTTCTCCCAGGCGCGGCTCTCGTTGGAGACCTCGCCATGGCCGTCGGCGAATTCGCCCTGTTTCTTCTTGAAGAACTGCAGGCGGTCGAGCAGGTAACTCATCTGTATCTCCTAACCCGGTCTACGCCGGGCGTTCAAACGCTAATCAGGCTCGCGAAACGGGGCTCAGCAGGGGCTTTCCGCACCCTTGCGCGCATACCACCACCAGGTCGCGACGATGCAGCTGAGGTAGTAGGCGACGAACACGTAGAGGGCGCCCTCGGCGCTGCCGGTCATGTGCAGCGAGGTGCCGAAGGCCTTGGGGATGAAGAAGCCGCCGAAGGCGCCGATGGCGGCGGAGAAGCCGATCACCGCGGCCGACTCCATACTGGCGTTCCGGGCCGCCTCGGCCTCGCTGTAGCCGCCGCGCTTGAAGCGCGCGGCCCACTCGTTGCGGAAGATCACCGGGATCATGCGGAAGGTGGAGCCGTTGCCGATGCCGGCGAAGAAGAACAGGCCGATGAAGGCGCCGAGGAAGCCGAAGAAGCTGCCCGCGCCACCGTCGCCGGGGAGGAAGGCGATCACCGCGAACACCCCGGCGATCATCGCCGCGTAGTTCCACAGGGTGATGCGCGCGCCGCCGAACTTGTCCGCCAGCCAGCCGCCCAGGGGCCGGCTCAGAGCGCCCACCAGCGGGCCGAGGAAGGCGTACTGCAGCGGGTTGATGTCCGGGAACTGCGTCTTGCTGAGCATGGCGAAGCCGGCCGAGAAGCCGATGAAGCTGCCGAAGGTGGCCACGTACAGCCAGCACATCAGCCAATTGTGCTTGCGCTTGAAGATCACCGATTGCTCGCTGAACGAGGCCTTGGCGTCGGCGATGTCGTTCATGCCGAACCAGGCGGCGACGGCCACCACGGCGATGAACGGCACCCAGATCCAGCCGGCGTTCTGCAGCCACAGGCGGCCGCCATCGGAAAGCTGCTGCGGCTCGCCGCCGAAGCTGCCGAACAGGCCGCCGGCCACCGCCAGGGGCACGGCGAACTGCATCACCGAGACGCCCAGGTTGCCCAGCCCGGCGTTCAGGCCCAGGGCCGTGCCCTGCTGGCTCTTGGGATAGAAGAAGCTGATGTTGGACATGCTGGAGGCGAAGTTGCCGCCGCCGAAGCCGCACAGCAGGGCGATGGTGGCGAACACCCAGTAGGGCGTCTGCGGATCCTGCACGGCGAAGCCCAGCCAGATGCACGGGATCAGCAGCGAGGCGGTGGACAGCGCGGTCCAGCGGCGGCCGCCGAACACCGGCACCATGAAGGAGTAGAACACCCGCAGGGTGGCGCCGGAGATCGACGGCAGCGCGGCCAGCAGGAACAGCTGGTCGTTGCTGAAGGCGAAGCCCACGGCGTTCAGGCGCACGGTGACGGTGCTCCAGATCATCCACACGGAGAAGGCCAGCAGCAGCGCCGGGATGGAAATCCACAGGTTGCGCGTGGCAATGCGCTTGCCGGACTGCGCCCAGAACTGCGAGTCCTCGGGGCGCCAGTCGACCAGCAGGGGCCCCCGCGCGGCTTTGAGTTGGGAATTGGCGATCATGCCCATGTCGGCACTCCGTCAGGATTGGCTGGAAGTCAGAGGGGAAAGGTCGACGTCGGCCGTCTGGGCCCGGCCGTCGAGGCGGCGCTGCTGCTTGATCGCGTAGTGCATCCAGACCATGCAGACGATGGTCAGGCCGAACAGCAGCATGAAGCAGGAGGAACGCACGCCGATGTGGTCGGCGGCATAGCCGAACAGGATGGGCAGGCAGAAGCCACCGAGGCCGCCGATGACGCCGACCATGCCGCCGACGGTGCCCATGTTCTGCGGGTAGTAGTCGTGGATGATGCGGTACACGCTGGCCTTGCCGAAGCCCTGGGCGATGCCGACCACGAACACCAGGAAGGTGAACAGCCAGACGTTCAGGCCCACGCCCAGGCTGAGGTCGCCCTGGATGCCGTGGATGGTCATGGTGGTCTGCGGGTAGGACAGGAAGAACAGGCACACCAGGCACACCCAGAACACGCCCCAGTTCACCGCGCGGGCGCCGTAGCTGTCGCTGAACCAGCCGCCCAGGGCGCGGATCAGGCCCGACGGCAGGGTGAACAGCATGGTGATGAAGGAGGCGGTCTTCAGGTCCAGGCCGTACTCGGCGATGTAGTACTTGGGCAGCCACAGGGCCAGGGCGACGAAGCCGCCGAAGACGAAGAAGTAGTACAGGCCGAAGCGCCACACCCGCAGCTCGGCCAGCGGCGCCAGCTGCTTGGCCAGGGTCGGCCGGGCGCGGCTGGCGTCGGCCTCGCCGCCCTTGGCGTGGGCCGGGTCGTTCCAGGTGCAGAACCAGAACAGCGCCGCGGTCACCAGCATGGCCACCGAGTACACCTGCGGCACCATGCGCCAGCCGAAGGCGACCACGATCAGCGGCGCCACCAGGTTGGTGATGGCTGCGCCCGCGTTACCGGCGCCGAAGATGCCCATGGCGGTGCCCTGGCGCTCCTTCTCGAACCAGGCCGAGGTGTAGGCGATGCCCACCGCGAAGGAGCCGCCGGCCAGGCCGACGAACAGGCCCAGCACCAGGTACTGCCAGTACTGCGTGGCGAAGGCCAGGCCGTAGATGGGGATGGCCACCAGCAGCATGTGGATGAAGAACACGATGCGCCCGCCGAAGCGGTCGGTGATCAACCCCAGGGGCAGACGCACCAGCGAACCGGTGAGGATCGGCAGCGCCACCAGCAGGCCGAACTGCGCCTCGGACAGGCCCAGTTCCGCCTTGATGCGGATACCGATGATCGAGAACATCGTCCAGACCGCGAAATTCACGGCGAACGCCAGTGTGCTCATGCCGAGCACGGAGTACTGTTTCTGTCGATGCGATGCCATGGCCAACACTCATTCGTCGATGCCGTTGGCCGCACGTTAGGCAGAGCCCATTTCGCGTCCGTTGACCGCGATCAATGAGCCCGGGGCCGTTTCATGGGCAGATGTGCGCCGCTACCTACAAATGGGTATCGTCGAAATGCATGCACAACACTTTGATTTAAAAGGTTTTTTCAATGAATACAGGCACTCGTTCGGAGCCTGATGCGGCCGACCGGTTCTTTGGAGGTATGGCCCCCGCCAGCCGCCAGACCCTGCGCCGCTCCATCGTCCTGCGCTTCGGCTGCTACCTCACCCTGCTGGTGTCCCTGGCCCTGGCCGGCATGTTCAGCGCCCTGCTGTTCGCCGACTACTCGCACCAGGACGCGGCGGTGATCAACCAGGCCGGCTCGCTGCGCATGCTCAGCTATCGCCTGGCCCTGGAGCCCTCGGCGGAAGGCCGCCAGGCGCTGCGCCGGACCCTCGGCGAACGCCTGGAAAGCAGCGAGATCGCGCGCCTGCTGCAACGCGCCGACACCGACGACCCGCTGCGCCACCAGCACCAGCTGCTGCGCCTGGAACTGGCCAGCCTGGACGTCGCCCAGACCCCGGCCCTGGCCACCCTCGACACCCTGGTCGGGCACATCGACGCCTTCGTCGGCACCCTGCAGCGCAACGCCGAGCAGCGCTCGCAGATGCTCAGCACGGTGCAGGGCCTGTGCCTGTTCCTCAGCCTGCTGGTGGTGTTCGTCAGCCTCTACGACCTCAGCTACCACGTGGTCGGCCCGCTGCGCGAGCTGACGCAGACCGCCCGCCGCCTGGGCCGCGGCCAGCTGGAGGCGCGCGTCAGCTACAGCGGCGAGGACGAGCTGAGCCAGCTGGGCGAGCGCTTCAACCAGATGGCCGAGGAGCTGCAGGGCATCTACGGCGAGCTGGAAGCGCGGGTGGCGGACAAGACCCGTGCCCTCTCCCACAGCCACCAGCGCCTGGAACTGCTCTACGCCAGCGCCCGCCGCCTCGGCCAAAACCCCTACGACGAACGCAGCCTGCGGCCGCTGCTGGGCCAGCTGGAGCAGGTGCTGCAGGCCGGCAAGGTGACCCTCTGCCTGAACAAGGACGGCGTCGAGCGCGCCTACAACTCGCTGACCCCCAGCGGCGCCATCGCCGACTTCTGCCTGCAGGGCGACTGCGGCACCTGCCGCACCCGGGCCGACAGCTGTGGCGAGGGCGGTGGCCTGCAACCACTGCTGATGTTCCCCCTGGCCAGCGGCGAACACCGTTTCGGCGAGCTGTTCGTGGAAGCCAGCGGGCGCCTGGAAGACTGGCAGGCGCAATGCATCGCGGCCTTCTGCGACAACATCGCCCGCACCTTCGCCCTGACCCTGCAGCAGGAGCAGGAAAGCCGCCTGGCGCTGTTCGCCGAGCGCAGCACCATCGCCCGCGAGCTGCACGACTCGCTGGCGCAGTCGCTGTCGTACCTGAAGATCCAGGTCAGCCGCCTGGGCACCCTGCTCAAGCGCGAGGCGCCGGCGCAGAAGATCGACGAGACACTGGACGAGCTGCGCGAGGGCCTCAACAGCGCCTACCGCCAGCTGCGCGAGCTGCTCACCACCTTCCGCCTGAGCCTGGAGCGCTCCAGCCTGGCGGTGGCGCTGGAGGACACGGTGCGCGAGTTCGCCGAGCGCGGCGAGCTGACCATCGAGCTGGACAACCGCCTGGCGCACATCCCACTCAACCCCAACGACGAAATCCACCTGCTGCAGATCGTCCGCGAGGCGCTGTCCAACGTGGTCCGCCATGCCCACGCCGACTGCGCGCGGGTGGTGCTGGCCGAGGGCGAGGACGGCCAGGTGCTGGTCAGCATCGAGGACGATGGCGTGGGCCTTGACCCAACGCAGAACCGCAACGGCCACTATGGGCTTAGTATCATGCGCGAACGCAGCCAGACCCTCGGCGCCGACTTCCACATCGCCCCGCGCGAGCCGCGCGGCACCCGCGTCAGCCTGAGCTTCCAGCCACACCCCCTGTCCCAACGTCAGCGCGAGGAGTCCACCCCATGACCGCCAGCCCCACCGACGATCGAGCCCGCATCCTGCTGGTGGACGACCACCCGATGATGCGCCGCGGGGTGATCCAGCTGCTGGAGTTCGAGGACGACCTCAGCGTGGTCGGCGAGGCCGGCAGCGGCGAGGAAGCCCTGCGCCTGGCCGCCGAGCTGGACCCGGACATGATCCTGCTGGACCTCAACATGAAGGGCATGAACGGCCTGGAAACCCTGCGCGCGCTGCGCGAGAACGGGGTGGACGCGCGCATCGTGGTGTTCACCGTGTCCGACGACCGCGGCGACGTGATCAGCGTGCTGCGCGCCGGCGCCGACGGCTACCTGCTCAAGGACATGGAGCCCGAGCGCCTGCTGGAGCACATCCGCCAGGCCGCCACCGGCCAGCTCAGCGTCAGCCCGCAACTGACCCAGGTGCTGGCCCAGGCCCTGCGCGGCGACGAACACCCCAAGCGCCTGGAAGACCTGACCGACCGCGAACGGCAGATCCTCCGCCAACTCGCCCAGGGCTTCAGCAACAAGATGATCGCCCGCAAGCTGGACATCACCGAAGGCACGGTGAAAGTCCACGTCAAGCGCGTGCTGCACAAGCTGGGCATGCGCTCGCGGGTGGAAGCGGCGGTATGGGCGGTGGAGAACCGGTTGGGTTGAAACCAGGACCGGACCGGCGCGATTCGCGGATAAGATCCGCTACGCAACCCCCGTCTACGCCATTCCCCTGTAGGAGCGCGCCCTGCGCGCGATTCGCGGGCAGGGCCCGCTCCTACAATTGGCGTATAACCGCGAACGGTTATACGCCCTACGCTCCCGGGAAGCACGGTCGTAGGAGCAACTGTCTTGCGCCGAGGTGCTCTTCGTAGGATGGGTTGAGCTTGCGATACCCATGCTGCCGTGGTGATGGGCATCGCTTCGCTCAACGCCATCCTACGAAAAGCCGTGCTTCCTGGCACCGTAGGACCTTGTCCGCGATGGCCGGACGTCCCGGCGCGATTCGCGGATAAGATCCGCTCCTACGCAACCCCACCCACTCCATTCCCTTGTAGGAGCGCGCCCTGCGCGCGATTCGCGGGCAGGGCCCGCTCCTACAGGTTACCGGGAGGTACGGTATTCCTCCTCCGTAGGAGCGGACCTTGTCCGCGATAGCCGGATGCCCCGGCGCGATTCGCGGATAAGATCCGCTCCTACGCCGCCCCACCCACGCCATTCCCATGTAGGAGCGCGCCCTGCGCGCGATTCGCGGGCGGGGCCCGCCCCTACAGGTTGCCGGGAGGTACGGTATTCCTCCTCCGTAGGAGCGGACCTTGTCCGCGATAACCGGACATACCGGCGCGATCCAGGGCCCCATGTAAAACCCTCATACCTCCACAGGAGTAGCCGTCAGCACGAATTGACGCAGGTCATGTCGCCGCGCCTGGCCGCCGCCGGACACTGCGCACTCACTGCGCGGAGGTCGCCATGCACCCGAAGTCCCAGTTGCCCCTCGTGTATTCCTGTTCCGGCTGTTCCAACCTGGCCCAGTTGGCCAACGACCTGGCCCTGCGCCTGGACCGCGACGGCCTGGCGGAGATGTCCTGCATCGCCGGCGTCGGCGGCGACGTGCCGCCGCTGGTGAAGAAGGCCTGCTCCGGCCGGCCGATCCTCGCCCTGGACGGCTGCCACCTGCACTGCGTGCGCGGCTGCCTGGCGCGCCATGGGGTGATCCCGGCGCACGCGCTCACCCTCACCGACTACGGGCTGCGCAAACGCTACGGCGAAAGCAGTTCGCTCGACGATTTCGAGATGCTCTACGAGGAACTGCAGTTCCTCCTGCTCAGCAGCGCCTGAGCATCGCCTCAGGCCTGCTGCGCCTGCACGCTGCGGGCGGCGCGCTGCAGGCCGCTCCACAGCCAGGGCGGCAGGCTGTCGGGGTCGAGGCTGTCGATCAGGTTCTTCAGCGCCAGACCCAGTTCGGTGTCGCCCTCGATCACCAGGCGGCGACGGAAGAACAGGGTGTCGGGGTCCTCCTGGCGCCCGGCCAGCAGCAGGAAGTCGCGCCAGCCGCCGCGGATGGTCACGCTGGGCACCGGGCCTTCCGCCAGGTGCAGGCCGTTGCGGCCGCGGGTGAGGTTCCAGCCCAGGCCCAGGTCGCTCACCTCCAGGCGCAGCCAGTGGCCCTCCAGCAGGTCGAAGTCCCCAGCCGCCAGGGGCGCGGCGAACAGGCGGTTGGCGGCGCGTTGCAGCACCGCCCGCTGCAGCGGCGCGGGCACCCGCGCGGCCAGCGGCAACAGGCGTTCGGCGGCGCGCAGGGCGCCGGATTCGAGATTCAGCACAGGTTCACCTCATCGCTGCGCAACATGCCGGGGCGGCCATGCCAGTAACCGTTGCAACCTTCCACCGCCAGCGGCGGCGCGGCGCCGCGGCGCACCCGGTCGAAGGCCTGGACCACTTCCACCATGCCCTGCGCCCGCGGACTCAGGCGCAGCATGTCGGCGCCGCAGTCGCGCAGCGAGGCGTAGTCGGCCAGCAGGTTGCCCGGCTCGCCGGACATCGTCTGGATGCCGTTGAGGGTGAACAGCGGCGCGCCTTCCTGGCTGAGCATCGACATCCCCTCCGGGTAGTTCTGGCAGCAGAACTGGCAGTCGTCCTTGGGCCGGTTCTCCGCGCGGGCGGTGAAGCAGCGCGCGGAGTACGCCAGGGGCAGGTGGCCGTAGGCGAACACCTCGGTTTCCAGGTCCTCCAGGCCCAGCTCCCGGGCCTGCTCCAGCACCGCCAGCACCTGCTCGCCGGAGCATTCCACCGGCGGCACCCAGCGGCGCAGGCCGCAGCCGTGCAGTTCGGCCAGGGCATGGCCGTTGTACAGGTTCAGCGCCGGGCCGCCGACGAATTCCACGCCCAGGCCATGCAGTATCTGCACCGCGCCCATGTCGTTGGCCTCCACCCGCAGTTCGCCGTTGCCGCACAGCCGGCGCAGCGCCGACAGCTCGGAGGCCGCCTCGATCAGCGCCAGCCCCGAGAGGAGGATTTCCGCCCCGCTCTGCTGCGCCAGCTCGCGGCCCAGGCCCAGCCAGTCGTCCAGCGACAGGGCGCGGCGCTTGGAGCACACGGTCTCGCCGAGGTAGATGGCGTCCAGCGGCTGTTCGGCCATCTGCGCGTAGAAGTCCAGGAGTGTCCGGCGGTCCCAGTAGAACAGCACCGGCCCCAGGCTGAGTTTCATCAGGCTTTACCTCACTGCCAGGAACGATGGTAGGCGCCCAGGGTGGTCTGGTGGCCTTCGGAAAGTTTCTCCAGCGCGGCCTGCCACTGCGCCTGCGGCTGGTAGCGCTCCGGCGCGCGGCGCCAGCTGTCCAGCGCCTGGCGCCAGACGCGGGTGACCTGCTCGACGTAGGCCGGGCTGCGCTGGCGGCCCTCGATCTTCACCGCCGCCACGCCGATCTGCGCCAGCTGTGGGATGAGGTCGATGGTATTGAGGCTGGTGGGCTCCTCCAGGGCGTGGAAGCGCTGGCCGTCGACCACGAAGCGGCCCTTGCAGAGAGTCGGGTAGCCGGCCGGCTCGCCCGGCGCGTAGCGGTCGATCAGCACTTCGTTCAGGCGCGAGGTCAGCCCCTCGGGCTCCTCGCTCCAGCGCACCGCCTTGGCCGGCGAGCAGACGCCGCAAAGGTTCGGCGACTCGCCGGTGACGTACGAGGACAGGTGGCAGCGCCCCTCGGCCATGATGCACAGGCTGCCGAAGGCGAAGACTTCCACCGGCACCGGGCTGTTCGCCGCCACCTGGCGCACCTGGGCCAGCGACAGCACCCGCGGCAGCACCGCGCGGCGGATGCCGTAGCGCTCGTGGTAGAAGGCCAGCGCCGCGACGTTGGTCGCCGAGCCCTGCACCGACAGATGCAACGCCAGCTTCGGATGGCGCCGCGCGGCATAGCCGAGCACCGCGCAGTCGGCGGCGATCAGCGCGTCCACGCCCAGTTCGGCGGCGTGGTCCACCGCCCGCTGCCAGCGCGGCCAGCCGGCGGCGCCGGGGTAGGTGTTGACCGCCAGGTAGAGTTGCCGGCCGGCCGCACGGATCAGCCCCAGGCCCTCCTGCAGCTGGCGGTCGTCGAGATTCAGCCCGGCGAAGTGGCGGGCGTTGGTGTCGTCGCGGAAACCCACGTAGATGGCGTCGGCGCCTTCGCGCAGCGCCGACTTGAGGGCGGGCAGGCTGCCCGCCGGACATACCAGTTGCATGCTTCCCCCTTGCATGGAACGGCCGCCGCGCCTCGGCGAGGCCGGCGGCCAGGCTGACGTCAGCCGTACAGTTCGCTGAACGGCAGGTAGGCCACGGGCTCGCCGGCGGCGAGGGTGCGCCCCGCCTCCACCACCGCCAGGCCGTCGGCCCAGCTGGCGGCCAGCAGCATGGCCGAGCCCTGCTGCGGGTGGATTTCCACCCGGCTGGCGCCGCTGGCGTCGGTCGCCAGGCGCGCCCGCAGGTACTGGCGGCGCTTGTTCGGCTGCGGCCAGGCGAAGGCCGCCGGCAGGTTCAGCGGCGCCAGCGCGGTCTCGGCCAGCCCCTGGGCGCGGCGCAGGAAGGGCCGCGCCGCCACCAGGGCGGTGACCAGCGCCGCCGCCGGGTTGCCCGGCAGGCCCAGCCAGGGCTTGCCGGCCACGCTGCCGAAGGCCAGCGGCTTGCCCGGCTGCATCGCCAGGCGCCACAGGTGCAGTTCGCCGAGGGCGCCGACCGCCTGCTTGAGATGGTCGCGCTCGCCCACCGAGACGCCGCCGCTGCTGATCAGCACGTCGCATTCGGCGGCGGCTAGTTCCAGGGCGTCGCGGCTGGCGGCCAGGGTGTCGACCAGCACTTCGTATTCCTGTACGTCCAGGCCCCATTGGCGCAACAGGGCGCCGAGGCTGAAGCGGTTGGCGTTGTAGATCTGCCCCGGCGCCAGCGTTTGGCCGGGCTCGCGCAGCTCGTCGCCGCTGCTCAGCAGGCACACGCGCAGGCGCCGGTACACCGGCACCCGGGCCTGGCCCACGGCGGCCAGCAGGCCCAGCTCCTGGGGCCGCAGGCGGAGTCCGGCACGCAACAGCGGCGCGCCCTGGCGCAGCTCCTCGCCGCGGCGGCGCACATGGCTGCCCAGCGCGACCGCCGGCAACCACACGCGGTCGCCCTCGGCCCGGCAATCCTCCTGGGCCACCACGCTGTCGGCCCCCGGCGGCAAGGGCGCGCCGGTGAAAATGCGTACAGCGCAACCCGCCGGCAACGCCTGGTCGCCCGACTCGCCGGCAGCGATGCAGCCGGCCAGCGCCAGGCTGCCGCCGCCCGCCGGCACGTCGGCCGCGCGCAGGGCGTAGCCGTCCATCGCGCTGTTGTCCCAGTGCGGCAGGTCGCAGGGGGCTGCCAGGTCGCTGGCCAGCACCCGGCCGAGGGCATCGGCCAGGGCCACGGATTCCACCGCCGGCGGCGCCGGGGCGCGCGCCAGCAGCTCGGCCAGGGCCTCGTCCACCGGTTTCAGGCCGTGGCCGTCACAGCCGCAGCCGCTCATGACCGGCTGCCGCAGGCACAGGCGCCGCCGCCGCAGCCACCCTCGGGCCTGGGCGGGGTCTTCAGGTGCGGCACGAAGCTGCACGGCCGGGTGCGGCTGTCCAGCTGCGCGGCGAGGATTTCCCGCCAGGCGGTGCGGCAGGCGCCGGGCGAGCCGGGCAGGCAGCAGACCAGGGTGCCGTTGGTGACGCCGGCCAGGGCCCGCGACTGGATGCTGGAGGTGCCGATCTCGCCCAGGGAGACCTGGCGGAAGAGTTCGCCGAAGCCCTCGACGCGCCGCTCCAGCAGCGGCTCGACGGCCTGCGGGGTGTTGTCGCGGGCGGTGAAGCCGGTGCCGCCGGTGATCAGCCCGACCTGGATGCGTGGGTCGGCGATCCAGGCGCAGACCACCGCGCGAATCTGGTGGATGTCGTCCACCACCAGGCGCCGCTCGGCCAGCACGTGGCCGGCCTCGCGCAGGGCGTCGGCCAGGGTCTGGCCGGAATCGTCGGTTTGCAGGGTGCGGGTGTCGCTGACGGTCAGCACGGCGATCTGCAGGCTCTGGAAGTCCTGCGTGGCCAGGTGGCTCATGGCTGCCTCCGGGGAAGGATGAGACTGCGGCCAGCCTGCGCCTCGGCGGCTGGCCTGCCCATTCCTCGGAAGAGGTAGCGCGACTATTTGTCCCAGCGCTGCGCCGCGGCCTGGTCGCTGCAGCGGCCTTCCACCCAGCGCGGGCCTTCGGCGGTGTCTTCCTTCTTCCAGAAGGGCGCGCGGGTCTTGAGGTAGTCCATGACGAAGTTGCAGGCGTCGAACGCCGCCTGGCGGTGGGCGCTGGCGGTGCCGACGAAGACGATGGGCTCGCCCGGCTCCAGGCGGCCGATGCGGTGGAGGATCTCCAGGCGCAGCAGCGGCCAGCGCTCCCGGGCCTGCCCGGCGATCTTCTCCAGGGCCCTCTCGGTCATGCCCGGGTAGTGTTCGAGGAACATGCCGCCGACCTCGCGGCCGTCGTTGAAGTCACGCACGTAGCCGACGAAGCCGACCACCGCGCCGATGCCGACGTTGGCGGCATGCAGCGCGTTGACCTCGGCGCCGGGGTCGAAGGGGCTTTCCTGGACGCGCACGGCCATGGCCTCAGCCTCCGGTGACGGTGGGGAAGAAGGCCACCTCGTCGCCATCGGCGAGGGGCTCGTCGAGGGCGCACAACTCCTGGTTGCGCGCACACATCAGGTTCTGCTCGGCCAGCACCTGCCAGGCGCCGCCGCGTTGCAGCAGGTGTTCGCGCAGGCCGTCGACGCTGGCGAAGGCCTCGCTCCAGCCCAGCTGCTCGCCGTCCAGGCCGAGGGCCTCGCGGTAACGGGCGAAGTATTGCACGCGGATCATCGGCCCTCCTCCGCACGGTAGTGGCCGCTCTTGCCGCCGAGCTTCTCCAGCAGGCGCACGCCCTCGATGGTCATGCCCTTGTCCACGGCCTTGCACATGTCGTAGATGGTCAGCGCGGCGACGCTGGCGGCGGTCAGCGCCTCCATCTCCACGCCGGTCTGCCCGGCCAGCTTGCAGCGCGCCTCGATGCGCACGGCGTCCTCGCCGTCGGCCTGCAGCTCGACCTTGACGCTGGTGAGCAGCAGCGGATGGCACAGCGGGATGAGTTCATGGGTGCGCTTGGCCGCCTGGATGCCGGCGATGCGCGCCACGGCGAAGACGTCGCCCTTGGGATGGCCGCCGTCCTGGATCAGGCGCAGGGTTTCCGGGCGCATGCGCACCCGCGCTTCGGCCACGGCTTCACGGGAGGTCACCGCCTTGTCGGTGACGTCGACCATGTTGGCGCGGCCCTGGGAATCGAGATGGGTGAGCAAGGAAAGTCTCCGGGTAGAACGAGCGATGGCAACCAGTGTACGCCCTGGATGGGCCGTGGGGGGCCTGGCGAGAGGTGAAAAAGGAGGGGGGATTGTATACAAAAAGAGGTAGGGCGGGTCCAGGTCGGACGCTGGAATGGTGGCGGAGTCCGTCACCCTCACCCCAACCCTCTCCCAGAGGGAGAGGGGGCTGTCCGGAGCGCACGGAAAGCCCGTGGCTCCCTGCACCTGTAGGAGCGAGCTTGCTCGCGAACAGGAGCTGCCGGCTGACTGCATGGCCTCTCGTTCTGCCCAACGGTCCCCTCTCCCGCTTGCGGGGGAGGGTTAGGGAGGGGGTGCGGAGTCCAGGCCAAACGCTGGAGTGGCGGCGAAGTCCGTAACCCTCTCCCCAGCCCTCTCCCTGAAGGGAGAGGGGGCCGTCCGTGCCGGCTGGGAGAGCGGCTTTAGCCGGAAATTACGGTGGGGCCGGCTGACTGCGTGGCCCCTCGTTCTGCCCAACGGTCCCCTCTCCCGCTTGCGGGGGAGGGTTAGGGTGGGGGTGCGGAGTCCAGGCCAAACGCTGGAGTGGCGGCGAAGTCCGTAACCCTCTCCCCAGCCCTCTCCCTGAAGGGAGAGGGGGCCGTCCGTGCCGGCTGGGAGAGCGGCTTTAGCCGGAAATTACGGTGGGGCCGGCTGACTGCATGGCCCCTCGTTC
>NZ_BSQE01000022.1:0-52119 GCF_030268185.1 Pseudomonas sp. NBRC 100443 | reverse complement strand
CGTTCTGCCCAACGGTCCCCTCTCCCGCTTGCGGGGGAGGGTTAGGGTGGGGGTGCGGAGTTCGGGCCAAGCGCTGGAGTGAAGACGAAGTCCGTAACCCTCTCCCCAGCCCTCTCCCTGAAGGGAGAGGGGGCCGTCCGTGCCGGCTGGGAGAGCGGCTTTAGCCGGAAATTACGGTGGGGCCGGCTGACTGCGTGGCCCCTCGTTCTGCCCAACGGTCCCCTCTCCCGCTTGCGGGGGAGGGTTAGGGAGGGGGTGCGGAGTCCAGGCCAAACGCTGGAGCAGCGGCGAAGTCCGTAACCCTCTCCCCGGCCCTCTCCCTGAAGGGAGAGGGGGCTTTCCGTGCATCGGGGAAGACTCGAGTACGCCGGCCAGCCCAGCAGGAGCCCGGCCGGCTCCGCGTTTACAGATGCGCCTCGGCGAACTCCGCCAGCACCGAGCGCGGTACCCCTTGCAGGGTCACGTGCACGCCGTGGGGGAAGTCCTTGAAGCGTTCGGTCAGGTAGGTCAGGCCGGAGCTGGTGGCCGACAGGTAGGGGGTGTCGATCTGCGCCAGGTTGCCCAGGCAGATCACCTTCGAGCCATTGCCCGCGCGGGTGATGATGGTCTTCATCTGGTGCGGGGTGAGGTTCTGGCATTCGTCGATGAGGATCAGGCTCTGCTGGAAGCTGCGGCCGCGGATGTAGTTCAGCGATTTGAACTGCAGCGGCACCTTGCTGAGGATGTAGTCGACGCTGCCGTGGGTGCATTCGTCGTCCGAATGCAGCGCTTCGAGGTTGTCGGTGATGGCGCCCAGCCAGGGTTCCATCTTCTCGGCCTCGGTGCCGGGCAGGAAGCCGATGTCCTCGTCCAGGCCCTGCACGCTGCGGGTGGCGATGATGCGCCGGTAGCGCTTGGTGACCATGGTCTGCTCGATGGCCGCGGCCAGGGCCAGGATGGTCTTGCCCGAGCCCGCGGCGCCGGACAGGTTGACCAGGTGGATGTCCGGGTCGAGCAGCGCGTACAGCGCCAGCGACTGGTACAGGTCGCGCGGGCGCAGGCCCCAGGCCTCCTGGTGCAGCAGCGGCTCCTGGTGCAGGTCGAGGATCAGCAGTTCGTCCTGCTGGATGCCCTTGATCCAGCCGACGAAGCCCTGCTCGTCGACGATGAACTCGTTGATGTGCACCGCCGGCAGGTTGTCGGTGAGCTGCACGCGGTGCCAGGTGCGGCCGTGGTCCTGGCGCGTCTCCACCTTGCTGACGCGGTCCCAGAACGAGCCGTTCAGCGAGTGGTAGCCACGCGGCAGCAGGGCCACGTCGTCGATCAGTTGGTCGGTGTGGTAGTCCTCCGCCGCCACCCCGCAGGCGCGCGCCTTCAGGCGCATGTTGATGTCCTTGGTGACCAGCACCACCCGGCGGCTGCTGTTGCGGCTCTGCAGCTCCACCAGCTGGTTGATGATCTTGTTGTCGTTGAGGTGCTCCGGCAGCCAGGTGATCGGCTCGGCGCGCTTGCTCATGAGGATCGACAGGCTGCCGCAGGGGCCGCTCTTGCCACGCTGGATGGGAACCCCGTCCTCCACCTGCTCCGGGCTCGCCTCGCCCAGCACCTGGTCGATCAGGCGGATGGCCTGGCGGCATTCGGCGGCGACGGAGTGCTTGCCGGTCTTGAGCTTGTCGAGTTCCTCCAGCACCGTCATCGGGATGGCGACGTGGTGTTCCTGGAAGTTGAGCAGGGCGTTGGGATCGTGGATCAGAACGTTGGTGTCGAGGACGTAGAAGATCGGCTGGGTGGTGCTGGAACGTCCGTGGTCATCCATACGCGTGTCACCTCATTCTGGGGGCGTTACGACGGAATGCCGTGACAGCGCTCCGCCGTGCGGTGAGACGCCGGCTCTCGATGCCGGGGCTCGAGAGAGGTGCAAGCAAGGGACGGGCCGGGGCCGCCACCTGTCTGCAGGGTTCGGCGGTCTACGGCTCCAGAAATACAGGAAAAATTGTGACGGTAGAAAGTCTTTTTCCTTATCAGACGAATTTTTTTCGCCGGCTGACGAAATACCTTGGCGCGGCTGCGTTACGGCGCTAATTTTATTAATCCGATCATCGGCTTATCCGCACCCGACGGTCTCCCCGCGCCCCTCCTCATTGGCCCCGCCTATCGTCCCCATGGGTGGAGCCGGCCCCGGCAACTCCCTACAATCGCCCGACGCTTCGAGGAGACCGCACGATGCTGATGGTGATTTCCCCCGCCAAGACCCTGGACTACGAGACCCCGCCGGTCACCGACCGCCACACCCTGCCGCTGCACCTGGACGATGCCCAGGAGCTGATCGGCGTGCTGCGCGAGATGACTCCGGCGCAGATCGGCAGCCTGATGAGCCTGTCGGACAAGCTCGCCGGCCTGAACGCCGCGCGCTACGCCAGCTGGCACCCCGACTTCAGCCCGGCCAACGCCAAGCAGGCGCTGCTGGCCTTCAAGGGCGACGTCTATACCGGCCTGGCCGCCGAGGACTTCGACGCCGCCGACTTCGACTTCGCCCAGCGCCACCTGCGCATGCTTTCCGGCCTTTATGGCGTGCTGCGGCCGCTGGACCTGATGCAGCCCTACCGCCTGGAGATGGGCACCCGGCTGGCCAACGCCCGCGGCGCCAACCTCTATGAGTTCTGGGGCGAGCGCATCAGCGCCTGGCTGAATCAAGACCTCGCCGAGCAGGGCGACGCCGTGCTGCTCAACCTGGCCTCCAACGAATACTTCGGCGCGGTGAAGCGCAAGGCGCTGGACGCCCGCATCATCGACACCGAGTTCAAGGACCTGAAGAACGGCCAGTACAAGATCATCAGCTTCTACGCCAAGAAGGCCCGCGGGCTGATGGCGCGCTACGTGATCAAGGAGCGCCTGACCGACCCCGAGGGCCTGAAGGACTTCGACTACGCCGGCTACCGCTTCGCCGCCGAGGAGTCCTCCGCCGACCGCCTGGTGTTCCTGCGCGACCAGCCCGACGCCTGACCTGCCCCCGAAAGTGGCGGCCAAACGGCCGTCACGCCCCCTCCCCCGCTACCGTCGATCCCCCTCCAGCCCCCATGTGCCGCCGAATTACCCACACGGCGAAAATGGTCAAGGCTACCGTTCGTCGGCAACAGCCAAGACATTGAAAAAATTTTTCTCGCTCCCGCGCGCCATCACCACGGCAGAAAAGCGCCTTTTTTGCCATCGCGCATGTAATCCATTGGCCATTAAAAGCACCCCGCCATTACATGCAATTCACGATTGCAAGTTGCACGAAATACCTTGAAACACCCTCCCCGTCATCCTGAACGGTAGCTGAACGAAGTGTAAAACGGCTGAATCACCGCGGAACTTTTTCCAATCCTTGCATTTTGCAAGTCCGCCAAAAACGACAGTCGTGTTTCAGCTTGATATCAAAAGCGCCTTATTTGATGGCGATTGGATATTTAATTCCGACCACTCCTCAGGATGGGTGGCAGGAACTATCGAGCGGCCTCGAACATCCTACTTCCGCAACGCCCATCATGGGTTTGTTGCCCATAACCAGGTTTTTCGAAAACGCATCGAGCGCTGCTCGAGGCCCTCGTTCAACCTGAATAATTTCAATGAGTTATGAAATTAATGCAGAACTCCAAAGCAAACTTTAGTGCATCAGAAGAGTGCAATTAGTTCTAACTTTGCAATCACCCTGAAACATTAAAGTGCATGCCGCGGAACTCTGCCCGAATTGAGTGCAGAAAATTCGAGTCACTCACGGACTGCCTGAAGCGGCGCGCCTGACAGGGGCGCCGCAGCAAAAGGGAATTGGCCAGAAGGCCAACTTTTAACAGCTCGACAAAGCAGAGGTGAATACGATGCGTATCAGCATCTTTGGTCTTGGCTACGTCGGTGCAGTATGCGCCGGTTGCCTGTCCGCCCGTGGTCACGAAGTGATCGGCGTGGACGTTTCCACCACCAAGATCGACCTGATCAACCGCGGCAAGTCGCCCATCGTCGAACCGGGGCTGGAGCCCCTGCTGGAACAGGGCATCCGCACCTCGCGGCTGTCGGGCACCACCGACTTCAAGCAGGCGGTGCTGGACAGCGACGTCTCCTTCATCTGCGTCGGCACCCCGAGCAAGAAGAACGGCGACCTGGACCTGGGCTACATCGAGAGCGTCTGCCGCGAGATCGGCTACGCCATCCGCGAGAAGGCCGGCCGTCACACCGTGGTGGTGCGCAGCACCGTGCTGCCGGGCACCGTGAAGAACGTGGTGATCCCGATCATCGAGGACTGCTCGGGCAAGAAGGCCGGCGTCGACTTCGGCGTGGGCACCAACCCCGAGTTCCTGCGCGAGAGCACCGCGATCAAGGACTACGACTTCCCGCCGATGACCGTCATCGGCGAGCTGGACGCCCAGACCGGCGACCTGCTGGAGGAAATCTACCGCGAGCTGGACGCGCCGATCATCCGCAAGTCCATCGAGGTCGCGGAGATGATCAAGTACACCTGCAACGTCTGGCACGCCGCCAAGGTCACCTTCGCCAACGAGATCGGCAACATCGCCAAGGCCGTCGGCGTCGATGGCCGCGAGGTGATGGACGTGGTCTGCCAGGACCGCAAGCTGAACCTGTCGCGCTACTACATGAAGCCCGGCTTCGCCTTCGGCGGCTCCTGCCTGCCCAAGGACGTGCGCGCCCTCACCTACCGCGCCGGCCAGCTGGACGTCGAGCACCCGATGATCGGCTCGATCATGCGCAGCAACGCCTACCAGGTGCAGAAGGCCTTCGAGATCATCACCGCCCACGGCAGCCGCAAGGTCGGCCTGCTCGGCCTGTCGTTCAAGTCCGGCACCGACGACCTGCGCGAGAGTCCGCTGGTGGAGCTGGCCGAGATGCTCATCGGCAAGGGCTACGAGCTGCAGATCTTCGACCGCAACGTCGAGTACGCCCGCGTCCACGGCGCGAACAAGGAGTACATCGAGTCGAAGATCCCCCACGTCTCCTCGCTGCTGGTCTCCGACCTCGACCAGGTGGTGAAGACCTCCGACGTGCTGGTGCTGGGCAACGGCGACGAGCTGTTCGTCGACGTGGTGAACCAGGCGCCGCAGGGCAAGAAGGTGGTCGACCTGATCGGCTTCATGTCCCACGGCTCCGACGAGCGCGCCGAAGGCATCTGCTGGTAAGCGCCGCCGGCTCTTCGCAGGAGCGAGCCTGCTCGCGAACGCTCTTCCCGGCGGTACCGGTGCCGGGGCGGTTCGCGAGCAAGCTCGCACCTACGGGAGCCCACCTGTTCCCACGAAGCCAAGACGCGACTGACGGACCTGACCATGGACGCATACAAACGAGCCCTCGGCGAAGCCACCGGCTGGCTGGCCTTCCTCTGCCTGCTGATGGGCCTGGCGCTGATCGTGCCCCCCACGGTGTTCGACCCCAATGCCCGCGACTTCCTGCTGATCATCGGCGCGGTGGGTATCTGGCGTTATTCCATGGGCGGTCTGCACTTCCTGCGCGGCATGCTCTTCCTCCACGTCGTCTACCCGCACTACAAGCGGCGCCTGCGCAAGCTCGGCAAGGCGGCGGCCCCGTCCCACGTGTACCTGATGGTCACCAGCTTCCGCATCGACGCCATGACCACCTCCATGGTCTACCGCTCGGTGATCCAGGAGGCCATCGCCTGCGGCTACCCGACCACCGTGGTCTGCTCCATCGTCGAGATGTCCGACGAGGTGCTGATCAAGCAGCAGTGGCAGAAGCTCAACCCGCCCGCCCACGTGAAGCTGGACTTCGTGCGCATTCCCGGCACCGGCAAGCGCGACGGCCTGGCCCACGGCTTCCGCGCCATCTCCCGGCACATGCCCGACGAAGGCTCGGTGGTGGCGGTGATCGACGGCGACACCGTGCTCGAACCCGGCGTGGTCCAGGCCACGGTGCGCTGGTTCAAGCTGTTCCCCCAGGTCGGCGGCCTGACCACCAACGAATTCTGCGAGGTGCAGGGCGGCTACGTGATGAGCCAGTGGCACAAGCTGCGCTTCGCCCAGCGCCACATCAACATGTGCTCCATGGCCCTGTCCAAGCGCGTGCTGACCATGACCGGGCGCATGTCGGTGTTCCGCGCCGCGGTGGTCACCGACCCCGACTTCATCGCCGACGTCGAGGCCGACCACCTGGACCACTGGCGCCTGGGGCGCTTCCAGTTCCTCACCGGCGACGACAAGTCCAGCTGGTACAGCCTGATGCGCCTGGGCTACGACACCTTCTACGTGCCGGATGCGGCCATCAACACCGTCGAGCACCCGCCGGAGAAGAGCTTCGTCAAGGCCAGCCGCAAGCTGATGTTCCGCTGGTACGGCAACAACCTGCGGCAGAACTCCCGCGCCCTGGCCCTGGGCCCGCAGCGCCTGGGCTGGTTCACCACGGTGGTGCTGTTCGACCAGCGCCTGTCCATGTGGACCTGCCTGCTGGGCCTGGTGGCGGCGATCATCGCCAGCATCAAGTACAGCATCACCTTCCTGCTGGTGTACCTGCTGTGGATCGGCATCACCCGCCTGATCCTCACCCTGCTGCTGTCGCTGTCCGGCCACCCGATCGGCCCGGCCTACCCGCTGATCCTCTATTACAACCAGATCGTCGGCGCCCTGGTGAAGATCTACGTGTTCTTCCGCCTCGACCAGCAGTCCTGGACGCGCCAGAGCACCAAGCTCGACCGCGGCCTGAACAGCTACCAGCGCTGGTTCAACACCTGGTCCTCGCGCGCCATGACCTTCTCTGCCGCCAGTGTGTTCGTCGCAGTACTCCTGACGATCGTATGACCCCTTGAGCAACCGGCCCGCGGCCGATCCGACCCGTTTCGAACATAGGACCGACTTCATGAATACCGCCGTCAACGTCAACGTCGTGCACGAATCCGAAGCCCAGCGCCAGCACGCGCGGGTCAAGCTGCCCGCGCGCATCCGCTACATCGGCGCCAACCGCGAGGGCGTCGACGCAAGGCTCTTGGACCTTTCCGCCGGCGGCTTCGCCTTCACCGCCAGCGGCGCGCCGATCCAGGTCGGCGACATCCACAAGGGCAAGCTGCTGTTCCAGATCGACAGCATCAGCTTCGCCCTGGAAGTGGAGTTCCAGGTGCGCTCCTTCGACCCGGACAGCCGCCGCACCGGCTGCGAGTTCCAGCACCTGAAGCCGCGCGAGGTCGCCGCCCTGCGCTACCTGATCACCGCGTACCTGGCCGGCGAGGTGGTCAGCGTCGGCGACATGCTCAACACCCTGCAGCGCGAGAACTTCACCAAGGCCCGCAAGCACGGCGGCGCCGGCGGCGGCATGGGCTTCTTCGGGCGCATCCGCGCGGTGACCCTGAGCACCGCCATCTTCGTGGTCGGCGTCGGCGCCTTCGCCTTCATCCTCAACCAGCTGTACAACCTGTACTTCGTCACCCATGCCGACTCCGGCGTGGTCAACATCCCCGCCCAGCAGATCACCATGCCCCGCGAGGGCACCGTCGACAGCCTGGTGCAGATGGACGCCGAAGTGGCCAAGGGCGCGCCCATCGCCACCTTCTCCACCAGCCTGCTGGACCTGCTCAAGGGCAACCTGTCCGACGAGCAGCTCAACCCCGGCAACATCGAGAAGCTCTTCGGCCACCAGCTCAAGGGCACCCTCACCAGCCCCTGCGACTGCCGGGTGATCGAGCAGCGCGTCGCCAACGGCCAGTACGCCAACAAGGGCGACGTGATCTTCACCCTGGCCCCGCGCGACGCCAGCGCCACCGTCGAGGCGCGCTTCGCCTACCGCAACGCCGCCGAACTCTCGCCGGGCACCCTGGTGCACTTCCAGGTCGCCGGCGACAGCGAAGTACGCAGCGGCCGCATCCTGCGCACCGCGCCGGTGGACGGCGACCTGTCGTCGGAGATCCGCGCGCAGATCCAGCCCGAGCAGCCGCTGGACAGCCAGCTCGCCGGGCGCCCGGCGGAAGTCAGCATCGGCGGCCTGCCCGGCCGCACCCTGCTGAACAAGGCCATGGCCATGGCCACCGCGCGCTGAGGACCCAAGCATGAACGCCATCGCCCACCATCCGCTGCGCGGCGCCGCCCTGGCCCTGGCCATCGGGCTGGCCGCCGGCTGCGCCGGCCTGCCGGACCAGCGCCTGGCCGACGAAGCCATGGCCCGCGGCGACATCGCCACCGCCCAGGCCAACTACCAGGCCCTGGCCACCCTCGGCTACACCGACGCGCAGATCGGCCTGGCCGACATGCAGGCCGCCAGCGGCGACAGCGCGGCCCAGGCCAAGGCAGAGAAGCTCTACCGCGACGCCGCCGAGACCTCGCCGCGGGCCCGCGCGCGCCTGGGCAAGTGGCTGGCGGCCAAGCCCGGCGCCACCGACGCCGAGCATCGCGAGGCCGAGCAGTTGCTCAACCGCGCCTTCAACGAAGGCGAGGACAGCGCCCTGGTGCCGCTGATCGTGCTCTACCTGCAGTACCCGCAGGCCTGGCCGGGCGTGAACCCGCAGCAGCGCATCGACCAGTGGCGCGCCCAGGGCCTGCCCCAGGCCGACCTGGCGCAGATCATCCTGTACCGCACCCAGGGCACCTACAACCAGCACCTGGGCGAGATCGAGCAGGTCTGCCAGCGCTGGCTGACGCGCATGGACGTGTGCTGGATGGAGCTGGCCACCGTGTATCAGGTGCAGGGCGACGCCGACAAGCAGAAGGCCCACCTCGACCGCCTGCGCGCCGCGCACAAGGCCGGCCGGGTGCCGCCGGAGCGGGTGGAATCGGTGGCCCAGGTGCTGGCCAACGCCGACCTCGGCAAGCCCGACCCACAGACCGCCCAGGCCCTGCTCAACGAACTGGCGCCGACCTACCCCGCGGCCTGGGTCGACCTGGCCAAGCTGCAGTACGACTACCCCGAGCTGGGCGACGTCGAGCAGATGCTCGACTACCTGAAGAAGGCCCAGGACGCCGCCCAGCCGCGCGCCGAGCTGCTGCTCGGGCGCCTGTACTACGACGGCAAGTGGATGCCCCAGGACCCGCAGAAGGCCGAGCAGCACCTGCTCAAGGCCGCCGCCAGCGAACCCCAGGCGCACTACTACCTGGGGCAGATCTACCGCCGCGGCTTCCTCGGCAAGGTCTACCCGCAGAAGGCCGCCGACCACCTGCTGATCGCCGCCCGCGCAGGCCAGGCCAGCGCCGACATGGCCCTGGCTCAGCTCTGGTCGCAAGGCCGCGGCGTACAGCCCAACCGCGTCAACGCCTACGTCTTCGGCACCCTGGCGCAGCGCCAGCAGATACCCCAGGCCGGCGACCTGATGAGCGAGCTGCAACCGCAGCTGCAGCCGGCCGAACTGAGCCAGGCGCAGCAGCTGCTCAAGCGCGAGGAACAGGCCCGCGGCGCCAACTGGCAGGCCACCGTCAGCCTCATGCAGAACGAACAGGAACAAGAAAGCCTATGAAGCGCCCCGACCCGACCTCCGCCCCGCTGTTCCAACCGATCCGCCTGGCCCGCGCCATCCGCCGCGCCCGGCTGTTCCCGGCGATGCTCGGCGCCGGCATGAGCCTGGCCGGCACCCTGTTCGCCGCCGGCGCCTGGGCCGACGACACGCCGCCGAAGAACTACGGCATCGACATCAAGATCACCGCCGAATCCGAGGACGACCGCGACCTGGGCACCGCCCACGGCGGCGACCTCAACGGCATCGGCATCGACCTGCGGCCTTGGGCCTTCGGCCAGTGGGGCCAGTGGAGCGCCTACGTGATGGGCCAGGCGGTGGCCGCCACCGACACCATCCAGACCGATACCCTGCAGTCCGACGAAGTCGACGCCAGCAGCCGCGACAGCGGCGACAACAAGCGCGAGCCGGACGACGCCTACCTCGCCCTGCGCGAATTCTGGGTGGACTACGCCGGCCTCACCCAGTACCCCGGCGAGCACCTGCGCTTCGGCCGCCAGCGCCTGCGCGACGACAGCGGCATGTGGCAGGACACCAACATCGAGGCGCTGAACTGGACCTTCGACACCACCCTGCTGCGCGCCCATCTGGGCGCCGCCCAGCGCTTCTCCGAGTACCGCACCGACATCACCGACCTGGCGCCGGAAGACGAGGACCGCACCCACGTCTTCGGCGACATTTCCACGCAGTGGGCGCCGCACCACTGGGTGGGCCTGCGCCTGCACCACGCCGATGACAGCGGCAGCCTGCCGGATGCGGGCGAAACCATAGACTCGCTGGACAAGCGCTCCACCGGCGACCTCACCTGGGTGGGCATCGAAGCCAACGGCGATGGCTACAACTACCGCTCGCAGATGCCGCTGAACTACTGGGCCAGCGCCACCTGGCTGAGCGGCAACCGCGACCGCCTGACCAGCGCCGCGGTGGACGGCGAGCGCGTGGCCACCGGCAAGCAGAGCGGCGACGTCAACGCCTACGGCATCGACCTGGGCCTGCGCTGGAACATCGACGAGCAGTGGCGCGCCGGCGTCGGCTACGCCCGCGGCAGCGGCGGCGGCCACGACGGCGAAGACCAGTACGAGCAGACCGGCCTGCAGAGCAACCGCTCCAACTTCACCGGCACCCGCGCCCGCGTGCACCGCTTCGGCGAGGCCTTCCGCGGCGAACTCTCCAACCTGCAGGACGCCACCCTGTTCGGCGCCTGGCAGCTGCGCGACGACTACGACGCCAGCGTGGTGTACCACAAGTTCTGGCGCGTGGACGGCGACTCGGACATCGGCAACAGCGGCATCACCGCGCCCCTGGAGAACAACTCCAAGGACATCGGCCAGGAAGTCGACCTGGTGGTCACCAAGTACTTCAAGCAGGGCCTGCTGCCCGCCTCGATGAGCCAGTACATCGACGAGCCCTCGGCCCTGGTGCGCTTCCGCGGCGGCGTGTTCAAGCCCGGCGACGCCTACGGCAGCCACGTCGACTCGACGATGCACCATGCCTTCGTCGATTTCATCTGGCGCTTCTGAGGATCAGGGCGATGCGAACTGGCAGTCACTGGTTCCCCGCGTTAGCGGGGATGACGGAACAACCCTCCCGCGTGCGAACAGGCACGGGGAGCGCGGGGGCTCGAAGCCCCCGCCCGGCGACCGTCACTCCCGCGCACGCGGGAGCCCAGCGCCTTCCGGCTCCACGCCCACAGGGAGAACCCACCATGAACCGCCATCCGCTACCCCTGGCCGCCCTGCTGCTCGGCGGCCTGCTGGTCGCCACGGGCCCCGCCTGGGCCTCGACCCCGGCGGCCAACGCCAAGGACGCCGAGGCCAGCGAGCAGCCCTCGCCGGCCAACCAGCCCGGCCACGTCCAGGGCCTCAAGGAAACCGGCAACTACACGGTCACCGCGCTGCCCGAGGGCCCACTGCACCTGGACCCGCCGAAGCTGCCCGACCTCTCCGGCTACACCGCCGAGGCGGTGGCGAAGAAGATCGTGCGCAAGCCCGGCGGCAAGGCCGTGGTGCAGCGCATGGTGCAGCAGCAGCCGCTGAAGGAATTCACCGGCGGGCAGAACCGCCTGGCCGAGTGGGTCAAGCGCCAGCGGCAGATGCCCCAGGCCATCTTCATCGAGGGCGGCTACGTCAACCTCGCGCAGCTGGCCGGCAAGCTCGGCAAGGCGCTGGAGCAGGTCGAGCCCGGTGTGTTCGTCGCCCGCCTGCCCATCGTGGTCAGCCAAGGCGCGACCCTCGAGGTCGACGGCAAGGTCAAGGAACTGCGTCTGTCCCAGGACCGCGGCGCCTTCCTGGTCAACGACGGCAAGCTGTTCGTGCGCGATACCAAGGTCACCGCCTGGAACGAAGCCCGCGGCGAGCCGGCCTGGTTCAAAAGCCCCAACGAGTTCCGCCCGTTCCTGGTGTCCTGGGGCGGCGCCGAGGCCTACCTGGTGAACAGCACCTTCACCAGTTTCGGCTACAACGCCTCCAAGGCCTACGGCATCTCCATCTCGCAGTACAGCCCGGGCATGGACAAGACCATGAAGCGTCCGCGGCCCAAGGGCTGGGTGATCGGCTCGACCTTCGTCGACAACTGGTACGGCTTCTACTGCTACGAGGCCGACGACCTGGTGGTGCGCGGCAACACCTACCGCGACAACGTCATCTACGGCATCGACCCGCACGACCGCTCGCACCGCCTGATCATCGCCGAGAACACCGTGTACGGGACGAAGAAGAAGCACGGCATCATCGTCTCGCGCGAGGTCAACGACAGCTGGATCTTCCGCAACAAGACCTACGACAACCACCTCTCCGGGATCGTCCTGGACCGTAATTCCGAGCGCAACCTGGTGGCCTACAACGAGGTGTACCGCAACCACTCCGACGGCATCACCCTGTACGAGAGCGGCGACAACCTGATCTACGGCAACCAGGTGCTGGGCAACCGGCGCCACGGCATCCGCATCCGCAACAGCGTGAACATCCGCCTGTACGAGAACCTCGCCGCCGGCAACAAGCTGATCGGCGTGTACGGGCACATCAAGGACCTGTCCAACACCGACCGCAACATCGACCTCGACCCCTTCGACACCAAGGTGTCGCTCATCGTGGTCGGCGGCAAGCTGGTGGGCAACGGCTCAGGTCCCTTGTCGGTGGATTCGCCGCTGTCGCTGGAACTCTACAAGGTGGCCATGCTCGGCCCGACCAAATCCTCCGGCATCAGCTTCAACGGCGTGCTCGGCGAGAAGCAGGACCAGATCCTCGACCTGCTCGTGCGCCAGCAGCGCGCCGTGCTGATCGACCCCGTGGAAAGCCAGGCCGAACTGCAGAATTGAGGACCCGTACCATGACCATCCGCCCCCATCGTCTGCTGCGCCTGTCGAGCCTCGCCGCCGGCCTGCTGCTGGCCCACGGTATTCTTGCTGCGGGCGCCGCCGGCGCCGCCGACGCCGGCGCGCCGACCTACAGCGCCCTGCCCGCCGCCGGCCTGTGCCCGGCCGCGGCCGACGACAAGGCCTACAACACCAAGTACCTGGGCTTCTTCACCCACCTGGTGCCGGCCCAGGAAGACTGGCTGTTCCGCACCACCTACGACCTGCGCACCGACTTCGGCACCACGCCCGAGGGCTGGCGCGAACTCAAGGCGCTGCGTGAGGCACTGGAGCGCCGCGGCGTCGAGCTGATGGTGGTCTACCAGCCCACCCGCGGGCTGATCAACCGCGAGAAGCTCAGCCCCGAGGAGAAGGCCTCATTCGACTACGAACTGGCGAAGAAGAACTACCTGGCGACCATCGCCAAGTTCCGCGAGGCCGGCATCTACACCCCGGACTTCTCGCCGCTGTTCGACGAGAAGGAAGCCCACCCCTACTACTTCAAGGGCGACCACCACTGGACGCCCTACGGCGCCATGCGCAGCGCCAAGATCGCCGCCGAGACGCTGAAGCAGATGCCCGCCTATGCGGACATCCCGAAGAAGGAATTCGAAAGCAAGCGCGTGGGCCTGCTGTCCAAGCTCGGCACCTTCCACAAGGCCGCCGCGCAACTGTGCGGCAGCAGCTACGCGCCGCAGTACGTCGACCGCTTCGAGACCGAGCCGGTGGGCGACAGCGGCGGCGGCGACCTGTTCGACGACGGCGGCGACCCGCAGGTGGCGGTGGTCGGCACCTCCAACAGCGGCCCGGCGTACAACTTCGTCGGCTTCCTGGAGCAGTACGGCAAGGTCGACATCCTCAACAACGCCGTCTCCGGCGGCGGCTTCGACAGCTCACTGCTGGCCTACCTGACCAGCAAGGAGTTCCACGACAAGCCGCCGAAGATCCTGGTCTGGGAATTCGCCACCCACTACGACATGGCGCAGAAGAGCTTCTACCGCCAGGCCATGCCCCTGGTGGCCAACGGCTGCGCCGAGCAGAAGGCCGTGCTCAGCCGCAAGGTCAAGCTGCACGCCGGGCGCAACGAGGTGCTGCTCAACAGCGCGGCGCTGCCGATCCGCAGCGGCAGCTACACCGCCGACGTCACCTACAGCGACCCGGGCATCCACGAGTTGAAGAACACCGTCTGGTACATGAACGGCCGCCGCGAGCAGCTGAAGATCGAGCAGTCCAAGGCCGTCGACACCGGCGGGCGCTACGTCTTCGAACTGCGCAACGACGAGGACTGGCCGGACCAGCAGTTCCTCTCCCTGGAGATCGAGGCGCCGGACGACATGCCGGCCGGCCTCGAGGTCGAGGCGAAGCTGTGCCAGACCCCGCAGATCAAGGCCACCGCCAGTACCGTGGCCGGGAGGTAATCCATGTCCATCCAGCGACTTTCCCGCAACAAGGGCCTGCGCCTGCTGTGGCCGGCCATGGCCCTGAGCAGCCTCGCCGCCCTCTACGGGCAGAGCAGCCAGGCCGCCGACCTGGTGCCGCCGCCGGGCTACTTCGCCGCGGTCGGCGAGCGCAAGGGCGACGCCGACAGCTGCCCGGCAGTGCCCACGCCCTACACCGGCTCGCTGCAGTTCACCAGCAAGTACGAGGGCTCCGACTCGGCGCGCGCCACCCTCAACGTGGCCGCCGAAGGCAAGTTCCGCGAGCAGATCAAGGACATCACCGACATGGAGCGCGGCACCACCAAGCTGATCACCCAGTACATGCGCAGCGGCCACAAGGGCGACCTGGACTGCGCGCTGAACTGGCTGACCACCTGGGCCCGAGCCGATGCGCTGGAAAGCGGCGACTTCAACCACACCGGCAAGTCCATGCGCAAATGGGCCCTGGGCAGCCTGTCCTCGTCCTACCTGCGCCTGAAGTTCTCCAGCAGCCGCCCGCTGGCGGCCTACCCGCAGCAGGCGGCGCAGATCGAGCAGTGGTTCGGCAAGCTCGGCACCCAGGTGGTCAGCGACTGGAGCAACCTGCCGCTGAAGAAGATCAACAACCACAGCTACTGGGCGGCCTGGTCGGTGATGTCCACCGCCGTGGTGACCAACCGCCGCGACCTGTTCGACTGGTCGGTGCGCGAATTCAAGGTGGCCGCCAGCCAGGTCGACGCCCAGGGCTACCTGCCCAACGAACTCAAGCGCCGCCAGCGCGCCCTGTCCTACCACAACTACAGCCTGCCGCCGCTGGCGATGATCGCCGCCTTCGCCCAGGTCAACGGCGTGGACCTGCGCCAGGAAAACAACGGCGCCCTGCAGCGCCTGGCCGAAAGGGTGATGCAGGGGGTGGACGACCAGCAGGACTTCGACCGCCGGACCGGCAACGACCAGGACATGAGCGACCTGAAGGAAAACAGCAAGTTCGCCTGGCTGGAGCCCTACTGCGCGCTCTACAGCTGCGCGCCGAAGACCCAGGACTGGCGCAGGAAGATGGAGCCGTTCAACAGCTTCCGGCTGGGCGGGGATGTGACGAAGGTGTTCAACCGGGGGAATGGCGGGAGCTGATGCGCTCAATGGGCGTGGGGTGCAGGCCGGCACGTGCCGGCTGACACAACGGTTTCCACCTGCACCGAACAGTCCCCTCTCCCTTCAGGGAGAGGGTTAGGGAGAGGGCAAGAACCTCCCCGCAACACCGAAACACCCGGCTGAACCCCGCAACGAAGACGGGCCCAGCCACCCCCGACCCAAGCGCAATAAAGACGCCGGGCGGGCGCACCACCTTAGCGACAAAACGGGGAGGAACTGGCGGGTGACACCGGCCTTTTCCTTGCGCGCCGACAGGCGCCGGAAGGGCTGGAGCCACCCTGGGTACGAAGCTCCAGAGCGAGACGGGCAATGGTCTTTTCTTCCAACGTGTTCCTGTTCCTGTTCCTGCCGATCTTCCTCGGCCTGTACTACCTGAGCGGGAACCGCTACCGCAACCTGCTGTTGCTGGTGGCCAGCTACGTCTTCTACGCCTGGTGGCGGGTGGACTTCCTCGCCCTGTTCGCCGGCGTGACCCTGTTCAACTACTGGATCGGCCTGCGCATCGGCGCCGCCGGCGTGCGCACCCTGGCGGCCAAACGCTGGCTGATCCTCGGCGTGGTGGTCGACCTGGCCGTGCTGGGCTACTTCAAGTACGCCAACTTCGGCGTCGACAGCCTCAACCAGATCATCACCTCGTTCGGCATGCAGCCCTTCGTGCTGACGCACATCCTGCTGCCCATCGGCATCAGCTTCTACACCTTCGAGTCGATCAGCTACATCATCGACGTGTACCGCGGCGACACCCCGGCCACGCGCAACCTCATCGACTTCGCGGCCTTCGTGGCGATCTTCCCGCACCTGATCGCCGGCCCCGTGCTGCGCTTCAAGGACCTGGTCGACCAGTTCAACCACCGCACCCACACCCTCGACAAGTTCGCCGAAGGCTGCACCCGCTTCATGCAGGGCTTCGTCAAGAAGGTGTTCATCGCCGACACCCTGGCGGCCCTGGCCGACCACTGCTTCGCCCTGCAGGACCCGACCACGGGCGACGCCTGGCTGGGCGCCCTGGCCTACACCGCGCAGCTGTACTTCGACTTCTCCGGCTACAGCGACATGGCCATCGGCCTGGGCCTGATGATGGGCTTCCGCTTCATGGAGAACTTCAACCAGCCCTACATCAGCCAGTCCATCACCGAGTTCTGGCGGCGCTGGCACATCAGCCTGTCCACCTGGCTGCGCGACTACCTGTACATCAGCCTGGGCGGCAACCGCGGCACGACCTTCCAGACCTACCGCAACCTGATCCTGACCATGCTCCTGGGCGGCCTGTGGCACGGCGCCAACGTCACCTACATCATCTGGGGCGCCTGGCACGGCGTATGGCTGGCCATCGAGCGCGCCCTGGGCGTGAACGCCGCGCCGCGGGTGCTCAACCCGCTCAAGTGGGCCATCACCTTCCTCCTGGTGATCATCGGCTGGGTGATCTTCCGCGCCGAGAACCTGCACGTGGCCTGGCGCATGTACGAAGCCATGTTCAGCTTCGGCGACTGGAGCCTGTCCGAGCAGAGCCGCGCCAGCCTCACCGGCCTGCAGGTGGGCACCCTGGTGGTGGCCTACGTGGTGCTGGCCGTCTTCGGCCTGCGCCAGTTCTACAACCAGCCGCTGCAGAGCAAGGCGCCCAAGGCCGCGGCCAAGACCGACGAAGTCGCCGCCGACGGCCCGGCCAGCGCCCAGCCGCGCAGCCCGCAGGACGCCGAGAACGACCCGGCGGCCATCGCCTACTCGCGCAGCGGCGCGGCGGTGTACCGCCCGCACTGGCTCACCCAGCTGCCCGTGCTGGCCACCCGCGCGGCCCTGCTGGCGCTGTTCGCCGCCTCGGTGCTGAAGCTCTCGGCGCAGAGCTACTCGCCCTTCCTCTACTTCCAGTTCTGAGCGAGGCCGGACCATGCAACCGACTCCTTACGTTTCCAAGATCAGCAAACCCCTGCAATACGCCTACGTCGCCGCCTTCGGCGGGATACTGCTGGGCCTGGCCGGCTGGTCGCTGAAGGCCTTCCCCAGCTTCGCCGCCGCCGAGGGCACCACGGTGCTCAACGGCAAGCTGGCCCACGCCTTCGAAGGCCACTACGACGACCAGTTCCCCATCAAGCGCCTGGGCACCAACCTCTGGGCCGCGCTGGACTATGCCCTGTTCGACGAAGGCCGCCCGGGCGTGGTGATCGGCAAGGACGGCTGGCTGTACACCGACGAAGAATTCAAGCCGGCGCCCAGCCAGACCCAGCTGGACGACAACTGGGCCCTGGTGCGCGGCGTGCAGCAGGAGCTGGAGCGCCGCGGCGTGAAGCTGGTGCTGGCGATCATCCCGGCCAAGGCGCGCATCTACCCCGAGTACATCGGCAAGGAACAGCCTGCCCAACTGCACGTCGGCCTCTACGACGAATTCCTGCAGCGCGCGCGCCAGGCCGGCATGGCCGCGCCCAAGCTGCTGGATACCCTGGAGCAGGCCAAGAACAACGGCCAGGTGTTCCTGCGCACCGACACCCACTGGACGCCGCTGGGCGCCGAGGCCGTGGCCCAGCGCCTGGCCCAGAGCATCCGCGAGGGGCAGAACCTCGACCTGCCGCAGCAGACCTTCATCACCGACGCCAGCAAGGCCACGCCGCACAAGGGCGACCTGCTGACCTTCCTGCCCCTGGACCCGCTGTTCAGCGAACTGCTGCCGGCGCCGGACCAGTTGCAGGCGCGCCAGACCCACCCGGCCGAAGACAACGCCGCGGCCGGCGGCGACCTGTTCGGCGACAGCGCCGAGCCGCAGGTGGCCCTGGTGGGCACCAGCTACAGCGCCAACCCGCACTGGAACTTCGCCGGCGCCCTCAAGCAGGCGCTGTCCACCGACCTGATCAACTACGCCAAGGAAGGCAAGGGCCCCCTCGAACCCATGCTCGAACTGCTCAAGGACCCGGGCTTCCAGCAGAAGCCGCCGCGCCTGCTGGTGTGGGAATTCCCCGAACGCTACCTGCCGATGCACAGCGACCTCAGCCAGTTCGATGCCGACTGGCTGGCCCAGCTGCGCGCGGCCGGCAACCGTGACGAACGCCTGGCGGCCAACCCGCCGGGCCTGACCGCGGCGCACTGAGCGCCACGCCAAGGGCGCCAGCGCGCCCCATGAAAAAGTGAAGACGGAGGTACACCCCATGACTCGTTCCAAGACCCTCGGCTGGAAATCCCCCGCCCTGGCACTGGCCCTGGGCCTGGCCGCCTTCGGCGCCCACGCCGGCGAAGCCGCGCTCTACGGCCCGCAGGCGCCCAAGGGTTCGGCCTTCGTGCGGGCCTACAACGCCGGCAACAGCGAACTCTCGGTGAGCGTCGGCAACGCCCAGCTCAACGACGTATCGCCCCTGGGCTCCAGCGACTTCAAGTTCCTCCCGCCGGGCAACTACACCGCCAAGGTCGGCAGCCAGAGCCTGCCGGTGAAACTCGACCCGGACGCCTACTACACCCTGGTCAGCCAGCCCGGCGGCCAGCCCAGGCTGGTGCCCGAGCCGCCCTTCAAGAACAAGCAGAAGGCCCTGGTGCGGGTGCAGAACCTCAGCGGCCAGGCGCTGACCCTGAAGACCGCCGACGGCAAGACCGAAGTGGTCGGCAACGTCGCCCCGCAAAGCCACGGCGACCGCGAGATCAACCCGGTGAAGGTGAACTTGGCGCTGTTCGAGGGCGGCAAGAAGGTCAGCGACCTGAAGCCCGTCACCCTGGAACGCGGCGAGGTGGTGTGCCTGTACGTCACCGGCGAGGGCGGCAAGCTGTCGCCGGTGTGGGTCAAGCGGCCGGTGAAGGCGGATTGAGATAAATGGCGATGACGTGCCGACGTGAAGCCCGCCCCCTCTCCCTAACCCTCTCCCTGAAGGGAGAGGGGACCGTTCGGCATCAAGCGCAACCCTGGCGCTCGCCGGCAGTGAAGGAGCGGCCGGTTGGCACAGTCCTCGCCGATCGCACGGATAGCCCCCTCTCCCTTCAGGGAGAGGGGGCCGTTCGGCATCAGGCGCAACCCTGGCGCTCGCCGGCAGTGAAGGAGCAGCCGGTTGGCACAGTCCTCGCCGATTGCACGGATAGCCCCCTCTCCCTTCAGGGAGAGGGCTGGGGAGAGGGGCTCTTACCCCCCCCCACACACCCAATCACCAAAACGAACACCACAAAAAGACCGGCCACACCGGCAGAAAAAAACCAGCGAGCTGCCAAGACGGCCCGCACGGAGAGGTCACCCGAAACGGTAACGGCGCCCGGCGCCCCACAGAACGCATGAACGCTTTAAGGAGAAACCCCACATGATTCCCGTCATTCTTTCCGGTGGTAGCGGCTCGCGACTCTGGCCCCTTTCCCGCAAGCTGTATCCCAAGCAGTTCCTGGCCCTGGCCGGCGAGCACACGCTGTTCCAGCAGACCCTCGAGCGCCTGGCTTTCGAAGGCATGGAGCCGCCGCTGGTGGTGAGCAACAAGGAACACCGCTTCATCCTCCAGGAACAGCTCGAACAACTGAAGCTCAAGACCCAGGGCATCCTGCTCGAACCCTTCGGCCGCAACACCGCCCCGGCCGTGGCCATCGCCGCCATGAAGCTGGTCGCCGAGGGCCGCGACGAACTGCTGCTGGTGCTGCCGGCCGACCACGTGCTGGAAGACCCGCGCGCCTTCCAGCGCGCCCTGGCCCTGGCCACCGTGGCTGCCGAGAAGGGCGAGATGGTGCTCTTTGGCGTGCCCGCCAGCCGCCCGGAAACCGGCTACGGCTACATCCGCGCCAACGCCGACGACAAGCTGCCCGGCGGCGTCGCGCGGGTCGAGCGCTTCATCGAGAAACCCGACGAGGCCCGCGCCCGCCAGTTCGTCGAGGAAGGCGGGCACTACTGGAACAGCGGCATGTTCCTGTTCCGCGCCAGCCGCTTCCTGGAAGAACTCAAGCGCCACGACGCCGACATCTACGACACCTGCCTGCTGGCCCTGGAACGCAGCCAGCACGAGGGCGAGGTGGTCAACATCGACCCGGCCACCTTCGAATGCTGCCCGGACAACTCCATCGACTACGCGGTGATGGAAAAGACCCAGCGCGCCTGCGTGGTGCCCCTGGCCGCCGGCTGGAACGACGTCGGCAGTTGGTCGTCGATCTGGGAAGTGCACGACAAGGACGCCAACGGCAACGTCACCAAGGGCGACGTGCTGGTGCACGACAGCCGCAACTGCCTGGTGCACGGCAACGGCAAGCTGGTCTCGGTGGTCGGCCTGGACGACATCGTCGTGGTGGAAACCAAGGACGCCATGATGATCGCCCACCGCGACCGCGTGCAGGACGTGAAGAAGGTGGTCAACGAACTGGACGCCGCCGGCCGCAGCGAAACCCAGAACCACTGCGCCGTGTACCGCCCCTGGGGCAGCTACGACTCGGTGGACATGGGCGGCCGCTTCCAGGTCAAGCACATCACCGTCAAGCCCGGCGCGCAGCTCTCGCTGCAGATGCACCACCACCGCGCCGAGCACTGGATCGTGGTCAGCGGCACCGCCCAGGTGACCTGCGACGACAAGGTGTTCCTGCTCACCGAGAACCAGTCCACCTACATCCCCATCGCCTCGGTGCACCGCCTGGCCAACCCCGGCAAGATCCCGCTGGAGATCATCGAAGTGCAATCCGGCAGCTACCTGGGCGAAGACGACATCGAACGTCTGGAGGATGTCTACGGTCGAACCGAAGAGAGCGGCATCCGCGCGCAGGTAGCCGCTCGCTAGTTGAAGGACGGCGTCTCCCCCATCGATGCCAATCACCCCCAGGCCTTGTGCCTGGGGGTTTTTCTTTGTGCGCGGGGCCCCCCGGAGGGTATAACGCCAACGGTTCCCGGGAAGCACGGACGTAGGACCTTGTCCGCGATAGCCGGGCGTATCGGCGCGGATCGCGGATAAGATCCGCTACGCCGCCCCACCCACGTCATTCCCATGTAGGAGCGCGCCCTGCGCGCGAATCGCGGGCAGGGCCCGCTCCTACAGGTTGCCTGGAGACATGGCATTCCTAACCGTAGGACCTTGTCCGCGATAGCCGGACATATCGGCGCGATTCGCGGATGAGATCCGCTCCTACGCCGCCCCACCCACGTCATTCCCATGTAGGAGCGCGCCCTGCGCGCGAATCGCGGGCAGGGCCCGCTCCTACAGGTAGCCTGGAGACATGGCATTCCTAACCGTAGGAGCGGACCTTGTCCGCGATAGCCGGGCGTATCGGCGCGGATCGCGGATGAGATCCGCTCCTACGCAACCCCACCCGCGCCATTCCCCTGTAGGAGCGCGCCCTGCGCGCGAATCGCGGGCAGGGCCCGCTTACACCTCCGGTATCAGCCTTCGAGCAGTTCCACGCTCTCCGGCGCGCGGCGCATCAGCACGCGGCCGTGGCGGATGGAATACAGCGCCTTGGTCTGCTGGCGCACCGCTTCGTAGTCGCTGTCCACGCCCAGCACCAGCAGGTTGGCCGGGCGGCCGGCGGCGATGCCGTAGCGCTCGCCCAGGTTCAGCGCGCGGGCGCTGTTGTCGGTGACCAGGTCGAGGCTGCGCTGCAGGTCCTCGAAGCCCATCATGTGGCAGATGTGCAGGCCGGCGTCGAGCACGCGCAGGATGTTGCCGTTGCCCAGCGGGTACCACGGGTCCTTGATCGAATCCTGGCCGAAGCACACGTTCATCCCGGCGCGGTCGATCTCCGCCACGCGGGTCACGCCGCGGCGTTTCGGGAAGCTGTCGAAGCGGCCCTGCAGGTGGATGCTCTCGGTCGGGCAGGAGACGAAGCTGATGCCCGAACGCTTGAGCAGGCGGAACAGCTTCGAGCAATAGGCGTTGTCGTAGGAACCCATCGCCGTGGTATGGCTGGCGGTCACCCGCGCCCCCATGCCACGCACCCGCGCCTCTTCGGCCAGCACTTCGAGGAAGCGCGAATTGGGATCGTCGGTCTCGTCGCAGTGCACGTCCACCAGGCAGCCAGTGCGCTCGGCCAGGTCCATGAGGAACTTGATCGAGCTGACGCCCTGCTCGCGGGTGTTCTCGAAATGCGGGATGCCACCGACCACGTCCGCGCCCAGGCGGATCGCCTCTTCCATCAGCCCGCGGCCGCCCTCGTAGGACTCGATGCCCTCCTGCGGGAAGGCGACGATCTGCAGGTCCACCAGGTGCTTCGCCTCCTCCTTCACCTCCAGCATGGCCTTGAGCGCGGCCAGCGTGGGATCGGTGACGTCCACGTGGGTGCGCACGTGCTGGATGCCGTGGGCGGCGAGCATGCGGATGGTGGTGTGGGCGCGGGACTTGGTGTCCTCATGGGTGATGGTTTCCTTGCGCTGCGCCCAGCGCTCGATGCCCTCGAACAGGGTGCCGCTCATGTTCCACTCCGGCTCGCCGGCGGTGAGGGTGGCGTCGAGGTGGATGTGCGGCTCCACCAGCGGCGCGATCACCAGTTGCCCGGCGGCGTCCAGGTCATCGCCGGCGGCAGCGACGCGGGCCGCCTGGGGCAGCACCTCGGCGATGCGCTCGCCCTCGCAGCGAATGGTGAACAGGCCTTCCTGCTTGCGCAGCTTGGCGTTGACGATCTTCATTGGGTTGGCTCCTCAGGCTGGGCGCTGCGCGGATGCCGAATGCACAGCGCCATGAACATGAATAGGTTCAGGCGCGCGGCTCGGCCACGCCGGCGCGGGCCCGGGCGATCTCGCCGAGCACGATGTAGCAGGCCGCCGAGGCGCCGATGCCCACCAGCGGCGCTATCCACGGCGAAGCGTAGGCCAGCGCCGCGCCCACGGCGTAGGACAGCAGCCCGGCGACGTTGAACGCCGGGATGTGCGGGCCGACCAGCGCCGGGTAGTTGCCGCGGTGGCGGTGCCAGAAGTCGGCCATGATCACCCCGCCCAGCGGCGGGATGATCGAGCCCAGCAGCACCAGGAAGGGAATCAGCCACTCGTACATGCCGCCGATGGCCAGGACGATGCCCACGCCCGCGGCGAGCAGCGTCATGCTGCGCCGGCGCTCGCTGCGCACCAGGTGGCAGGCCGCGGCGGAGACGTTGTAGATGGTCGGGCCCTGGATGGTCCAGAGGTTCAGGCAGAGCATGATCACCGCGGCGAACGACAGGCCCTGCAGCACCATCACTTCGACGATGTCGGCGTTCTGGTAGACGATGGCGCACCAGGCGCCGGCGACGATCATCAGGCCGTTGCCGACGAGGAAGCTGATGACGCTGGCGGCCACGGCGATGCGCCCGCTGCGCGCCATGCGCGTCCAGTTGGTGGCCTGGGTGGCGCCGCTGGCGAAGGTGCCGAAGACCATGGTCACGGCGGCCGAGAAAGTCATGCCGGTGCTCGGCTGCACCGCCAGCAGCCCGGCCCAGCCGCCGGCCTGGTGGGTGGCGATGACCATGGAGGCCACCAGCAGGATGAACATCAGCGGCACCGACACCCGCGACAGCAGGTCCAGACCCTTGAAGCCGATGATCGCGGTGATGCTGAAGCCCAGGCCGAACAGCACCATCAGCGGGATGGTCAGCCAGCCCGGCAGGGCCAGCATCTTCACCAGCACGATGGCCACGGTGGCGGTGCCCCAGGCGTACCAGCCCAGCTCGGCGAAGCCGAGGAGGAAGTCCGACAGCTTGCTGCCGCGCTCGCCGAAGCAGAAGCGCCCCATGAGCACGGTGTTCAGCCCGCTGCGCGAGGCGATCAGGCCCAGGGCGGCGGCGTAGACGGCCAGCAGCGTGTTGCCGACGACGGCGACCCAGAGCATGTCGACGAAGTCGAAGGCCATGCCGATCTTGCCGCCGGCGAACATGGTGCCGGTGAAGAAGGTGAAGCTGAACAGGACCATGGCGATGGGCAGCAGCCCTTTGCGCCCTTCCCTGGGCGTGGCGCTCAGGGGGAATTCACTGGGGGAACTCATGGATGTCTCCGCGAGGTGGGTTGGATGTCTGTCGGCCTGGAGCAAGGAGCGGGCCGGAAAAGCCGACGGGTAACGACGCGGAAACCTTTGAGCATGACGAACATCGATGAATGTTCAGAATGCACACTTCCCAGGGGAAATATGCCGCCGCGTGCCTGCTCAAATGTGCATTATGCGGATTCCGCAGATGCAGCGCAGCGTCCGACGCACCAGATTCGCGCACAATCTTGACCCAGGTCGTGTCCATCCGTCGAAGTCGTTCCAGAAGCGACGGATTTGCTAGGCTGCTGCCCCAGGCCCACCCCGGACGCATCCATGTTCTTCGGCATCCTCCTCATCGTCACCTGGATCATCCTGCTGCTGCGCTACCCCGCCCGCGCGCTGCCGATCTCGGCCGCGGCCCTGGTCGGCCTGGGCCTGGTGGTGGCCCTGGCGATCTGGCAGGACAGCCTCGACCAGCGCCGCCTGGAGCGCCTGGAACTGCGCATCCGCTACGCGCCGACGCTGTGCCCGGCCGACCGCCCGCTGCGCGTCGACCTGAAGAACGGCAGCGACGCGCCGCTGCTGGAACTGCGCTGGAAGGTCGCCGCCTACCGCCCCGGCGACACCATCGACCTCGCCGAGAACCTCTACGAAGCGCCGCGCTACCGCGGCCCCGGCGCGCTGCTCGGCGGCGATGCCTGGAGCGACTGCCTGCCGCTGCCGGCGCTGCGCCCGGGCTACCGCGCCAGCACCCTGGAGTTCCGCGCCGAGCGCATCGAAGGGCGCTTCGGCGACTGAGTTCACCCGCGCGGCGCAATCGGCTAGGGTAGGCGCCGAACACCCACGCGCCCACGCCAAGGAAAGCCGCCATGCCCCAACCCGTCGCCCTCATCACCGGCTGCTCCAGCGGCATCGGCCGCGCCCTGGCCGAGGCCTTCCAGGGCGCCGGCTACAGCGTCTGGGCCACCGCCCGGCGCGACGAAGACGTGGCCGCCCTGGGCCAGGCCGGTTTCCGCGGCGTGCGGCTGGACGTCGACGACGGCACCGCCATCGCCCGCCTGGCCGAGCAGCTGCAGCGCGAGGCCGGCGGCCTGGACGTGCTGGTCAACAACGCCGGCTACGGCGCCATGGGCCCGCTGCTGGACGGCGGCGCCGAAGCCCTGCGCCGGCAGTTCGAGACCAACGTCTTCGCCGTGGTCGAGCTGACCCGTGCCTGCTTCGGGCTGCTGCGCGAACGCCGTGGGCTGGTGGTGAACATCGGCAGCGTCTCCGGCGTGCTGGTCACCCCCTTCGCCGGCGCCTACTGCGCCTCCAAGGCCGCGCTGCACGCGCTCAACGAGGCGCTGCGCCTGGAGCTGGCGCCCTTCGGCATCGGGGTGCTGGAAGTGCAGCCCGGCGCCATCGCCTCCAGCTTCGGCGCCAACGCCGGGCGCACCTGGCAGGCGCTGGTGGACGACCGCTCGCCCTGGTGGCCGCTGCGCGAGTTCATCCGCGCCCGCGCCGGCGCCTCCCAGGACAAACCCACCCCGGCCGCCGAACTGGCCCGCCAACTGCTCGCCGCCGTGCAGCGCCAGCCACGCCCGCGCCTGCTGCGCGTCGGCCACGGCAGCCGCGCCTTGCCGCTGCTGGCGCGCTGGCTGCCCACCGGCCTGCTGGACAAGGCCCTGAAGAAACGCTTCGGCCTGGACGGGAGCCTCTAGCCATGCCCATCCGCACCCGCTACTACGCCCTGACCGGCATCCTCATCGCCATGGTCCTCAACGTGCTGCTGCGCACCCTGCTGCGCTACGGCCTGGTGCCGGTGAACCTGCTGGTGGCGCTGGCCATCGGCGCCGGCATGGCGTTCTTCTTCGCCCGCCGCGTGGGGCGCCTGCCCAGCGTCGGCGAGCGCTGGCGCCTGCTCGGCTTCTACGCCGCCGGCCTGGCCCTGCTGTACCTGGCGCTGGTGGCCCTGGCCGCCTGGCGCAACCCGCCGAGCCACGCCGCGCTGCTGCTGTACCTGGTGAACTACCTGGTCTACCCGCTGGCCGCCTGGTGGTTCTTCCGCCCGCCGGTGCAGGCGCGCTTCCTGCCCCGCTGATCGCCGCGGGGCGTCTTCACGCTTTTTTCACAATCTTTTCATCCGGGCTTTATCGCCCGCCGCCTACTGTCTGCGCTCCGCCAGCCAGGAGGCCCCCATGCGCCCCGCCCTGCCCTTTTCCTTCCTGCGCCATTGTCTGCTCGCCCTCGCCCTGGTCACCGCAGCGGCCCATGCCGACGAGCGCCCCGCCGCATGGGCGCAGCCGGTGGACAAGTCGTTCAACCTCTATCGCATGTCGCCCAGCCTCTACCGCAGCGCCCTGCCCGACGGCCAGGACCTGCCGCTGCTGCAACGGCTCGGCGTGCACACGGTGCTGAGCTTCATCAAGGACGACGACAAGGCCTGGACCGGCGCCGCACCGCTGCAGATCCTCAGCTTCCCGACCCACGCCGACCGCGTCGACGACGCCGACGTCATCCGCGTGCTCAACCTGCTGCAGGCCGCCCAGCAACAGGGCCCGGTGCTGATGCACTGCAAGCACGGCAGCGACCGCACCGGGCTGTTCTCCGCCATGTACCGCACGGTGGTCCAGGGCTGGAGCAAGGAAGACGCGCTCAAGGAAATGCGCGAGGGCGGCTTCGGCAGCGCCGACGACATGGCCGACGCCATCCACTACGTGCAGAACGCCGACGTCGACGCCATCCGCCAGGCCATGGCCGAGGGGCGCTGCAGCCCCAGCCCGTTCAGCCTGTGCCACCTGCGCGGTCTGGTGGAGGTGCCGGTGGCCCCGGCGCCGGAGAGCGTCGCCCAGGCCCGCCCGGCCAGCTGAAAGCATTCACCCGCCTGCCCGCGGTGCGCTAGGCTGGGGCTTTTCCCCGCGACAGGCTTGCCATGACCTCCCCACGCTTCAGCGCCGTCACCCACACCCGCCTCATCGACCACGCCGGCCTGGATACCTTCTGCGCCGACTACGACGGCTTCCTCCTCGACCTCTGGGGCGTGCTGATCGACGGCGCCGAGGTGTTCCCCGGCGCCCTCGCCTGGCTCCGCCGCCGCGCCGCCGAGGGCCGCCCGGTGTGGTTCCTCAGCAACGCCTCGCGCAGCGTCGTGGAAATGGCCGACACCCTGGAAAGCCTGGGCGTGCCGCGGGAGCTATACGCGGGCATCACCACCTCCGGGCAACTGACCATCGACGCCATCGAGCACGACGCCCAGCTGCAGCGCGGCGGCATCTGCATCGCCGGCGTGGCCGACGCCCTGGGCACCTGGCCGGCGCACATCCGCGAGCGCTTCGGCACGGATATCCACAAGGCCACGCTGATCCTCGGCGTCGGCAGCTTCCCCCAGGACGAGCTGGAGGCGCGTTTCGAACCGCTGCGCCACGCGCTGGACCTGCCCTTCCTCTGCGCCAACCCGGACCGCGTGGTGGTCTCCGCCGGGCGCACGGTGTTCGGCGCCGGCCGCCTGGCCGAAGCCTTCGCCGAGGAAGGCGGCCAGGTGCGCTGGTTCGGCAAGCCGGACCCGGCGGCCTTCCGCATCGCCGAGCGGCAGCTGCAGGCGCGCGGGGCGCAGAACATCCTGTTCGTCGGCGACTCCCTGGTGACCGACGTGCCCGGCGCCCTGGCCGCGCGCATCGACACCCTCTGGCTGGCCGCCACCGGCATCCACCGCCAGGCCCTGGGCGTGCCCTTCAACGGCGAGCTGGACGCCGACAAGGTGCAGGCGCTGCTCGACGGCTACGCAGTCCGACCGCACTTCGCGGCGCCCGGGTTGGTCTGAAGTCAGGACGACAGCCGCGGGAAACCGCCCCATGCACGAACTCCTCGACCTGCTGCAATGGCCGGCGATGCTGGTCACGGTACTGGCCGCCTGGCTGGTCGGCTCCCGCGAGCGCCGGCGGCGCAAGCTCGGCTTCTGGACCTTCCTGGCCAGCAACGCCCTGTGGATAGCCTGGGGCCTGCCGGCCAAGGCCTACGCCCTGGTGCTGCTGCAACTGTGCCTGGCGGCGATGAATATTCGCGGCAGCTACAAGAACCGGCGCAAGGGGCGCGATGCCTGAGCTCCGGGTTCGAATCCGCAGCGGCCGGGGGCCAAGGTCAAACGGCGGATAACGCCGTAGGCGTTATGCGCCCTACGCAACACCCAGCCATGGCGTAGGGCGAATAACCGTTCGCGGTTATCCGCCGATACACCCAAGCCCATGCCCGGCTCCACGGTCAGGATCGGAGCCCCGTAGGATGGGTCGAGCGAAGCGATACCCATCGCCATGGCCACAGCGAGATCCGCTCCCGCGGGCAGGCACGGCTTCTCGTAGGAGCGAGCAAGAGCGCTTCGGGGCTCACCAACCCTTGAGCTGGTCCCAGCGCCAGTTGCGGAACTGGTAGATCAGCGTGCCCAGCAGGCCGTAGGCGGCGGCCATGCCGAGCAGCACCAGGATGCGGTCGGAAACCGCCGAGAGCGGCAGGTTCATCTGGTTCATCTCCACCACTGCGCGGATCGCCCAGGTGGAGGGGATGCCGTTGGCCAGCCACTGCACCCACTGCGGCATGGCCTGGGGCGGCCAGGTGAAGCCGGCCATGTAGAACAGCGGCAGGGTGATGAAGGTCATGGTCAGGTACACCGCCTCTTCCGAGGGCAGCAGCTCGGCGAGGAATTCGCTCAGGGCGATCACCGCCAGCAGGAAGGGCAGCACCAGGCCCATGAGCATGAAGAACGAGGCGGTCTGCCGGTAGCCCATGATCCACGGCCAGATCACGTAGAAGAGCATGGCCAGCACCGTCCAGATCAGCAGCTGCGCGGCGTAGCGGCCGAAGCGCGTGGACGGCGGCTGGCGCAGCGAGCGCGGGGTGCCGCCGCGCAGGTTGAGGTTCACCCGGGTGCAGGACAGCAGCAGGCTGTGCTGCAGGATCAGCGTCACCAGCCCCGGCAGGACGATGGCGGCGAAGCTGGTGCCGGGGTTGAACAGGTCGGTCAGTTGGCCCACCACCGGGCTCAGCAGCACCTCGGCCTGGCTCGCGCTGAAACCGTTGTGCAGCAGCAGGTGGGCGTTGTAGCGCAGCGTCAGCTCGTTGTAGGTGGCGCTGATGTCCTGCTGGATCTGCCCGTTGGCCATGCGGTTGGTGGCGTCGCCGAAGATCGGCACGCTCACCGCCTCGCCGCGCAGCACGCGCTTTTCGAAGTCCACCGGGAGGATGACGATGCCGAACAGCCGGCGCCAGGCCAGGTCGTGCTGCGCCGTGGGCAGTTCGCTGTAGCTGCGCACGGCGATCTTGGGCGCGGCGTCGAGCAGGCGGATCAGCTCGCGGGAGGCGGCGCTGTGGTCCATGTCGATCACCGCCACCGGCAGGTCGTCCATGGTGCGGTGGGCGTAGGGCAAGGTGGTCAGCGCCACCGACAGCACGGTCAGCAGCCACAGCGGCTTGCCCAGCATGTTCTTCAGGGTCTGCCTGAGGACGCTCCAGAAGTTCTCCATGGCGCCTCCTCAGGCCGGGCTCAGGTCGAGGCGCCGGCGCAGGCGCAGCTTGGCGATCATGTAGGCCAGCAGCGGGTAGACCAGCAGCCGGCAGCAGGCGTACAGCCCGGATTCCGGCGGGGCCTGGCGCAGGAACTGGTCGAACAGGCCGTGCAGGGTGTGCGTCAACGGCTCGGCCAGGCTGATGAAGCGGGCGATCTCGGGCATCGCCAGGTCCGGCAGCAGCACCCCGGAATAGGTCTGCGCCACGCCGATCAGCAGGCCGATCAGCGAGTAGGCGCTGAAGCGGTTGGCGGTGAAGATGAACAGCACCAGGCCGACGCTCTGCGCGGCCATCACGTAGCACACGGTGATCGCCAGCATCCACAGCGGGCTGCCGTTGATCTTCGCGCCGTTGAGCGTCACCAGCAGGAACAGCTCCAGCATCAGCAGCGCGCTGAACAGCAGGGTGTAGGGCGCCAGCTTGCCCAGCAGGCGCACGCCCAGGGCCCGGGCGCGCAGGATGTGCGGCGAGGAGGCGCGCAGCTCCGGGGCCTCGCGGGCCAGCACGTGGACGGTGGCGACTATCACGAACAACTGCAGCAGGTGCACGATGGCAGCGAACTGCTGGTAGTAGATGTAGTTGCCGCTGGCGTTGAACAGGCTCTCGTAGGCCACGCTGATGCTCGCCAGCTTCGGCAGCGGGGCGCCCGCGCCGGCGGCCAGGTAGGGGCGCAGGTCCTGGTTGACGCCGGCGACCAGGCCGCTGAAGTCCTGGGTGGAATAGAAGCCGGCGGAATAGAACAGCGAGTTGTAGTAGAGCACCGCGCGCGGCTGGCGCCCGGCCAGGGCATCGGCCTCGAAGTCGCGGGGGATGTACAGCAGTGCATAGTCGTCGGCCGCGCGCAGGCGCCGCAGGCCTTCCTGCAGGCCGCCGCCGAGCACCTCGACCTGGGCGTGGGAACCGGCGTCCAGCTCGCGCACCACGCGCCGCGACAGGTGGCTGTGGTCGGCGTCGACCACGGCCACCGGCATGTCCAGCAGGGTGCCGGCCTGGTAGATGCCGCTGATCAGGGTGAACAGCAGCAGCGGCCACAGCCAGCCGAGCCAGTGAATGGTCCAGCTGCGCACCGCGATGCGCGTCTCGGTGTTGAACGCCTGGGCGAAGCGCTGCAGGTTGCGCCTTATTGCTGCCATTGCCACAGCGCGCTCATCCCCGGACGCAGGCCCGGCACCGCTTGCAGCGGGTACAGGCGGACCTCGAAGGTCTTCAGGTCGAAGTCGCCGGTGGCGCGGGTGGCGCGCTTGGTGGCGAAGTCGCCCAGCGGGGCGATGTAGCGCACCTCGGCCTCCACCTCGGCGTCTCCCAGCGCCGGGATGCGCAGCTTCACCTTGTCGCCCTTGCGCACCTTGGCGAGGATGTCCTCGCGCAGGTTGAACACCAGGTAGCTGTCGGACAGCCGCACCAGGGTCAGCAGCGGGCTGTAGGCGTTGATCAGCTCGCCCTCCTCCGCCGGGATCGGCCCGACCTCGCCGTCCACCGGGGCGAGCACGGCCAAGTCGTCGGTCTGTGCCTGCAACTCGGCGATCTGCGCGTCGGCGCGGCGCACCGCGGCCTGCAGCGCCTGGCGCACTTCCTCGCGGTCGCCGCGCTGGCCCTGGTCGAGGTTGGCCTGGGCCTCGGCCACCTGGTTGCGCGCCACGTCGCGGGCGCGCCGGGTGGTGTCGAGCTGGGCCTGGGAGACGAAGCCGCGGCCGGCCAGTTCCTCGTTGCGCTGGAAGTCCAGCTCGGCGTTGCGCAGCTCGGCCTGGGCCTGCTGCAGGCTGGCCTGGAGGGCGCGCAGGGTTTCCTCGCGGGTGCCGTGCAGGGATTCGTCGAGCTGCGCCTGGGCCTGGCTGCGCCCGGCGCGCAGGGAGTCCAGCTGGGCCTGCAGCTCCGGGCTGCTCAGGCTTATCAACAGTTGGCCCTTCTGCACGTCGTCGCCACGCCGCACGTGCAGCGTCTCGACGCGGCCCTTGGCCTTGGAGGCGACTATGACTTCGGTGGCGTCCGCCTCGCCTTGCAGCAGCAAGGGTTGGGTGTGCAGACGCAGGTACAGGGTGATGGAGATGATTACCAGGAGCAGCAGGGGTGCGAACAGCTTCCAGCCCTTCATCGTGCGGGTCTTCCCTCGGCGGCGCGAATTATTCCGATGTTAGTGCATCGCGGCCGCCAAGGGGGCCATTGCTGCTCGAAGCGCCGTCAGCGCTCGTCGTCCTGCAGCAGCGCCTGCTCGCCCTTGCCCGACGGCGCCGAGGGGAAGCGCGAGGAGGCGTAGCGTACCACCAGGATGGCCAGGGCCAGCAGCAACAGGGCCACCGAGACCAGGATGATGCCGTCGTCGGGCACGTGGTTGTGCTGGATGTCGGCGATCATCAGGCGCGTCAGCGCGGTCATCGCCACGTAGATCAGGAAGCGCACCGGCATGTGGTTGGTCTTGAAGTAGATGCCGACCATGGCGCCCAGTTCGAGGTAGATGAACAGCAGCAGGATGTCGTCGATGCTCGCGTGGCCCTTCTCGAACATCTCGACGAAGGCCACCGCCGCCGACCAGAACACGGTGCCGCCGATGGCGAACAGCGCCAGGTAGTGGAAGCCCTCCACCAGCAGGTTGCCCAGCGACTCGGCCATTCCGTGCATCTGTTGGCGCATGCGTTCGGCCCATTGCAGTTTCATCCGTCGACTCCCGGTTCGATAAAGCGATTGTTGGCTTGGTACGTGCAAGACACACGCCATTGACCCTGGGCAGCAATAGCCTGCCGAGGCTGCGGCAATATGAATGCGAACTTTGCTGACGCCTTCCAGTCCATGAAGGGTCACGCCACCACGCAGGCAGGATCGAAGATGGAAAGCCCCTTCCAGGTACTCACCGATGCATTCCAGGCCCAGTTCCGGGTCAATTTCAGCCTCGAACGGCCGGACGGCAGCATCGTGCTGACGCTTTCCACCGAAGCCGGCGTGGCGGCCAAGCGGCTCATCCGCAACGCCCAACTGCAGGACGCCGAACAGCTGCAACGCCTGATCCAGAGCATCCGCTTTGGCATCGCCATCGAGCAGGGCGACAGCGCCCCGCGCCTGCTGGCGGACATGACCGCCGGCCGCGCCCTGCGCATCGCCTCCTGAGCCTTCCCCCCGCGCGCCCGGCCAGTCTGCCGGGCGCCGCCGCCGCGCGCCATCCACCAGCCCCGCGCCAACTTGTCGCATGCCCTGCCATGGCCCCGCGTGCCCCGAAGCGGTTCGCCGGCCATACTGGCCTTCTGCGATTTCCCTCTTCCCAGGGGCCGGGCGATTGCCTTATGCTTCACTGTATAAATAAACAGTACATGTTCCCCCCAGACAGCAAGAAGGCATACGAGGTGATGAATGGCCGTCGAAGTGGTGTACCGCAGCAGCCGCGATCCGGAGCGCCTGTTCATGGATAAGGCAGAAGCCGACCGGCACGACAAGATGCTCGAACTGGCGGAGAACCTCGCCGCCGTCCTGCACAAGGCGGTGCCCTCGCTGAACGAGGAGCAGGTGGAGGAAGTGGGCATCTTCATGGCCCGCCACCGCGACACCTTCGCCCGCGCCTTCAAGAACCAGCCCGACGCCCTCGGCGAGTTGTTTGCAGAAGGGGAATAAGAGGAATGGCGCCTTCCGGCAGCTATGGTGTTTCGGGGTGACTCCGCACCCTCTCCCCAGCCCTCTCCCTGAAGGGAGAGGGGGCTTGTCCGTGCCGAGAGGAGGAATGGTTTCAGCCGGTAATTTCTGTGCTAGCCGGCTAACGCCGAAACATCAACATCTGCCCAACGGTCCCCTCTCCCTTCAGGGAGAGGGTTAGGGAGAGGGAAAGGCGCTTCCCTCATGCAGCAGCGTCCCAGGGAAACTCCATTCGCGACCCAATAGCCCCCGCTGCAGCCTGTCATCCCCCATGTCCATAGAGAATCCGCTCTGCAAGCATGTCGGCCACCCGCGCCGGCGAGCGGTGGTCGGCCTGGGCGTGGGCGAACACCTCGGTGAGGCGGTTGCCGATCTGCGCCAGGTGCGCGGTGATCGCCGGCAGCTCCTGGCCCTGGTGCTGCAGGGCGACGTAGATCAGCCCGCCGGAATTGATCACGTAGTCCGGCGCATAGAGGATGCCGCGGGCTTCCAGCTCGTCGGCCACGTCCGGGTGCGCCAACTGGTTGTTCGCCGCGCCGGCCACCACCGCGCAGCGCAGCTGCGCCACCACCGGCGAGCTGAGCACCCCGCCCAGGCCGCAGGGCGCGAGGATGTCGCAGGGGGTAGTCAGCAACGCCTCGTTGGCGATGGGCTGGGCGCCGAACTGGTCGACGGCCAGTTGCACCTTGCCCGGGTCCAGGTCGCTGACCAGCAGCTCCGCGCCGGCGGCGTGCAGGTGTTCGCACAGGGCGTAGCCCACGTGGCCCAGCCCCTGCACGGCGATGCGCAGGTCTTCCAGGTCGTCGCTGCCCAGGCGCGCCTGGGCGCTGGCGCGGATGCCGGCGAACACGCCCAATGCCGTGTGCGGCGAGGGATCGCCGCCGCGGGTGGTGCTGGTGACGTGGTCGGTGTGCTGGGCGATGCAGTCCATGTCGGCGCTGGAGGTGCCGCTGTCCACCGCGGTGACGTAGGCCCCGCCGAGGCTTTCGATGAAGCGGCCGAAGGCCTCGAACAGCGCGCCGCGGTTGTCCACATGGGGCGCGCGCAGGATCACCGCCTTGCCGCCGCCCTGGCGCAGGCCGGCCAGGGCGGCCTTGTAGCTCATGCCCTGGGCCAGGCGCGCGGCGTCGCGCAGGGCCGCCTCGTCGTTGGGATAAGGCAGGTAGCGGCAGCCGCCCAGGGCCGGGCCCAGGCGGGTGCTGTGGATGGCGATGACGGCCCGCAGCCCGGTGGCCGGGTCGTAGGCGAGGTGCAGTTTCTCTAGCCGGGTGGCTTCCATCATGTCGAACATGGCGGCGCTCCCTTGCTGGCGCGTGAGGATCGGCCGGCGGCGCCTGCCGCGGCCGGCCCCTTCAGTATAGGCAGAGGCGCCGCGGGCCAGCGGCGGCGCCGACGACCAGCCGCGGCGGCTCTGGACGACGCCCCGGCGCTGCGGGTAAAACGCAGTATCAGCCGGAGAACGCCATGGACCCGCGCCAAGCCTGCCTCGCCTGCCTAGCCCAGGAGCCACCAGCGCTGTTCGAGGCGGCCCTGTGGATAGCCGCCGAGCACGAGCCGCATCTGCCGCCCGAGCAGGCCCTGCGCGTGCTCGACGACCTGCAGCGGCAACTGCAGGCGACGCTGCCCGTGGCCGCCGGCGACATCGAACGGGCCCAGCTGCTGCTGCGCCGGCTGAACGAGCTGGGCTTCGCCGAGGACGACGACGTGCCCCTGCTGGCCCGCGCCGCCCTGCTGCCCCAGGTGCTGCAGCGCCGCCGCGGGCAACCGTTGTCGCTGGCGCTGATCGCCCTGGAACTGGCGCGCCGCCAGGGCATCGCCCTGCAGGGGGTGAACTTCCCCGCGCGCTTCCTGCTGCGCGTGCCCGGCGCCGACCACCTGCTCGACCCCGCCACCGGCCGCCGTCTCTACCCCCGCGACTGCCGCGACCTGCTGGCCCGCCACCTGGGCCCGAACGTGGAGCTGAGCGCCGCCTTCCTGCGCAGCGCCGAGCCGCGCGAAATGCTCCAGCGCCTGTCGCGCAACCTGCGCCAGCTGCACCAGGCCGCCGGCGACCACCTGGCGGCCCTGAAGGACGCCCAGCGCGTACTGGAACTGGGCGCCGCCAGCGCCGCCGACCACCTGGCCCGCGCCGACCTCTACCACCAGCTGGAATGCCCCCAGGCCGAACGCTACGACCTGGAGCGCGCCCTGCTGCTCAGCGACGACCCGGCCGAGCAACTGCGCCTGGGCCAGCGCATCGAGGCGATCGCGGTGCAGAAGAAGGCGTTGCATTGAGAAAACGAGCGCCCGAAAAGGTTGTCAGTTGACAACCCACATGTTCTTTCCTAGGCTGGAGAAGCCAATGCCTCGCAAGAAGCATCCCGACAAGGAAGTGGAAAAGGCGCTGCAATATGCGGAAAGCGCAGGCTGGACGATCATCGAGGGCGGCGGCCATGCCTGGGGCAAGTTGCGCTGCCCCTTCAACTCCAACGATTGCCGCTGCGGCATTCACTGCACGACGAGCATCTGGAGCACGCCCAAAAACCCCAGCAACCATGCCAGGCAGGTCCGCCGGGTGGTGGACAACTGCAGCGGCGGGATGACGGAAACAGCGAAAGAGGCCGAATCGGCAACAGATTCTTCCGAGACCTGAAGCGATGGATTTCGAATTCACCCTCAAGTTCAAGATCGACGCACAGACCGACGAGCAGTTCGACGAGATCGTCGAGCGCCTGGGGGCCGAAGGCTGCACCGACGCGCTCGTGGGCACGGGCATCCCAGGCCTGCTCGGCCTGGACTTCATCCGTGAAGCGAGCAGCGCAGAAGTCGCCATCGTTTCCGCCATCAAGGATGTGCAGCGGGCCATCCCGGGCGCCTCGCTGGTGGAGGTCTCCCCCGATTACGTGGGCCTGAGCGATGTCGCCAGCAAGCTCAGCGTTTCCCGGCAATACATGCTCAAGCTTAGGAACAAGTACCAGGGCACTTTCCCGGTCCCGGCCCATGGCGGCTCGACGCTCATCTGGCACCTGGCCGACATACTCAAGTTCCTTTCCAGCAGCAGCATCATGCGCATCGCCCCGGAAGAAATCGAACTGGCCACCGTGGCCGAGGCCATCAACGCCGCGCTGCTCGCCAACAAGGTTTTCGGCAGGCAGGCGTTGAGCCACGGTCTGCCGGGCTCCCTCGACCTCTAGCCCGAGATAACGGCGGATAACGCTTCGCGTTATTCGCCCTACGACATTTGGGCGTACCAGCGCGATGGGTATCGCTTCGCTCCACCCATCCTACGAAAACACGCCTGAGCCCACACCCCTACCCTCCGGCATACACGACGCCCCGTAGGATGGCGTTGAGCGAAGCGATACCCATCAGAGCAACCGCATGGGTTTCGCAAGCTCAAGCTCAACCCATCCTACGAAAAGCACCTCGGCTCAGCCGGCAAGGGCCTCCAGGGCATCAGGCTTTGAGCAGCCCCAGCTCCTTGGCCCGGGCCACGGCCTGGGTGCGGCGTTCGACGCCGAGCTTGCCGTTGATGCGCCGGGCGTGGGTTTTCACGGTGTGCAGGGAGATGAACAGGCGCTCGCCGATCTCCAGGTTGGAGCAGCCGCGGGCGATCAGTTCCAGCACCGACAGTTCGCGCAGGCTGAGCAGCGGCGCCGGGCGTTCGCCGGCCTGTTCGGCCAAGCGTTCCGGCAGGCGCTGGCGGGCATCTTCCAGTATCGCTTCCAGGCCGTGGCGGCGGGCCAGTTCCAGGCCTTCCTGCCAGCAGTCGCGGGCCTGTTCGTCGGCGCCGGCGGCGGCATGGGCCAGCGCCAGCCCCAGCAGGACCTCGCAGACCAGGGCCATGCGCCCCTGCCGCTGCATTTCCGCCAGCAGGTTCGACAAGCGCTCCAGCGCCCGTTGCGCCTGGCCGTCCTGGATATCCGCCATGGCCAGCTGGCATTCCACCCGCAGCAGCAGGTCGACCGCCGAGGCCGGCGCGCTGCGGCCTTCCTCGCGGTAGCGGCTCAGCACCCGGGTGAAGATCTCCCGGGCCTGGGCGGTCCGCCCCTGGCGCAGGCCGAGGGTGCCGCCGGCCAGCAGCAGCGGGCCGCGGTAGACCGCTTCGGGGATGTGCTGCAGTTGCATCTGCCGCTCGGCTTCGAGCAGGCGGTTGAACGCCACGTCGAACTGGCCCTGGCGCGCATCCAGCATCGCCAGGCCGATGTAGCCGTACAGGGCGCAGGGGTCGAGGTTGCGCTGCGCGCCGCGCAGGCCATCCTGCATCAGCTGGCGCGCCTCGGCCGGGCGGCCCTGGTGGTAGCACACCCAGCCCAGGCGCAACTGCGCGCGGCAGGCCACCGGGCAGCCGCTCTGGTGCCGTTCGGCCAGGGTGTCGAGCATGCGCCGCAGCAGGGCTTCGGCGCGCGGCAGCTCGCCGCGCTGGGCCAGCAGGTAGGCGTGGTCGATCTCCAGGTAGGCCTCGAAGATGGCGCTGCCGCGGGCGCGGGCCAGCTTCAGGGCATCGCGGTTGAGCAGGCGGGCCTCGTCCAGGCGGCCGTCGATCAGCGCCAATTGGCTGAGCGCGGACAGGCTGATCAGGCGCTGCGCCCAGGCTTCGTCCGGCAGGTCGTCCAGGGCGGCCTGCAGCAGCGGCGCGGCCTCGCGGCGGCCACGGGCGTGGGCGAGCATGCCGGCCAGGCCCAGCCACTGTGCCACCAGTGCCCGCTGGCGCGCCTCGCCGGGCAGCGGCAGGAAGCGCGAGAAGGCCGCCAGCTGCGCCTCGACTTCGTCCAGGCGCCCGCCGAAGAGCAGCGCCCAGGCATTGAGGATCAACAGCCGCGGCGTGCTCGCCAGCAGCTCTTGCGGCAGTTCCTCGCGCAAGCGCAGCACCCGCGCCACGTTGTGGCCTTGCAGCAGTTGTTCTTCGGTCAGGCGCTGCAGCAGGCTGGCGGCGACGTCGGGCTGCTCGGCGCGCAGCGAGTGTTCGAAGGCGGCGTGGATGTCGCCCTGCTGGCTGTACCACTGGCAGGCCCGGCGGTGCAGGCTGTAGGGCGAGCCGTGGCCCATGTCGGCGAGTTCGTCGGCCAGCAGCGGCGGCAGGCGGTACCAGGCGCCGGCGCCCTCCTCGCGCTGCAGGCCGACGCCGCGTTCGAGCAGGGCTTCGAGAACGCCGGGCTGCTCCTCGAAGAGGTATTCGGCCAGGGAGGTGCAGCAGCGGGTGAGCCGCGCCAGGTCGCAGAGCACCTCCGCCAGCGGCGCCGGCAGGGCGTCGAGGATTTCCCGCTGCAGGTATTCGCGCAGCAGCGGCCGGCCGGCCTCGGCCAGTTGCCCGGGCGAAGGCGTGCCCGCCTCGGCCGGCCAGCCGAGCAGGCGCAGGCGGATGCCGGCGCACCAGCCGTCGGTCTGCTCCAGCAGCGCCAGGCGCAGTTCCTCCGGCCAGTCGCGGCCGTTGCGCAGCAGGAAGGCTTCCAGTTCGGCGGCGTCGAAGCCCAGTTCCGCCGCGCCCAGCTCCAGCAGTTCGCCCTCCAGCAGCAGGCGCGCCAGGTTGCACGCCGGGCGCCGCCGGCTGGCCAGCCACCAGGACACCCAGGGCGAAGCCTGGGCGAGCAGACGGTCGAGGCAGGCGTCCAGCGCGGCATCGGGTTCGCGGGGGTAGTCGTCGAGCATGATCCACAGCGGCTCGCTACAGTCGCGCAGGCGGCCGAGCACTTCGACCTCGCCGACCGGCCCCAGGCCCAGGGCCTCGCCCAGGCGCCGGCACAGGGCCGCGGCGTCGAGGGCCTCGCCGCCCAGCGCCAGCCAGGCGATGCGGGTGCCCGCCGGGGCGGCGCGCGCGCACTCGCCCAGCAGCACGGTCTTGCCGTGCCCCAGGGGCGCGAGCAGCAGGCGCAGGCGGTGTTCCTCGTGCAGCAGGGCCTGGCGCAGGCGTGCGCGCGGCAGATGCTGCGGTGGCAGGCGGGGCAGCGAAGCGAGGGTGGCGACAGCGTCGATCATGGGCGGGGTCCGACCGATTCTGACGTTCGAGACTAGTCAGCAGTCGGGCCCCAGGGAAGGGCTATCAGCCGGATGTATGTAGCGACATATCACCCTTTGGCATTACAGGAAGGTACATGGCCGGCGGCAACCCCCGCCGCCGGCCATGGCCCGGCTCAGCGCACGCCTTCGTTGCGCAGCGCCGCCGGGGTGTAGTCGGCCATGCTGGCCTTGATGCCGAAGCGGTAGCCGCTCTTCTCTTCGTTGAACAGGCCCAGGGCCAGGTAGCGGCCGGCGATCACGTCGTAGATCACCTCCGGCACGTAGCCGCCGGCCTGGTGTACGTAGTTGAACATCTGGTGGCCTTCGGAAACGCGCCACAGCTGGCCGCGGCCGTCGTAGTGGTCGACTTCGGCGATCTGCCAGCTGTCCTCGTCGATGTACATGTGGCGCTTGGCGTAGATGTGCCGCTCGCCCGGCTTCACGGTGCCCACCACTTCCCACACGCGGTGCAGCTCGTAGCGCGTCAGGTCCTGGTTGAGGTGGCCGGCCTTGACGATGTCGTCGTACTTGTAGGTCGGCAGGCCCAGCTTGTAGCTGTTGTAGGGGATGTACAGCTCCTTCTTGCCCACCAGTTTCCAGTCGTAACGGTCCGGCGCGCCGGAGAACATGTCGAAGTTGTCCGAGGTGCGCAGGCCGTCGGCGGCGGTGCCGGGGCCGTCGTAGGCCACCTGCGGGGCGCGCCGCACGCGGCGTTGGCCGGCGTTGTAGATCCACGCCAGGCGCGGCTCCCTGACCTGGTCGAGGGTCTCGTGCACCAGCAGCACGTTACCGGCCAGGCGCGCCGGCGCCGTTACCGACTGCTTGAAGTACAGCAGGATGTTACTGACCTTGGCGAGGTCCACGTCGCCCATGTTCTGCGGGAAGGCCACGGTCTCCTCGAAGCGGATCGGCGTGTAACTGCCGTTGGTCTGCGGGGTGACCTGGACCACGGTGCGCGCCAGGTTGCCGCCGCGGTAGCGGGTGATGTGGTTCCACAGCACCTCGACGCCGTTCTTCGGCAGCGGGAAGGCGTAGTAGCGGCTCTTGTCGAAGTTGGCCAGGCCGTTGCCGTCGTTGATCGGCTGCACGTTCACCGCGCTGGTCTTGACCGCCTGGTAGATCTCCGCCGGCTGCGAGAAGGTGCGGTGGGTCTTGTACACCGGGATGCGGTAGGTGTCCGGGTAGCGCTTGAACAGCGCCACCTGGCCGTCGGTGAGCTTGTCCCGGTACTGGTCGACGTTCTGCGCGGTGATGGTGAACAGCGGCTTCTCGCCGGCGAAGGGGTCGCTGAGGAAGCCGCGGGCGTCCTCGCTGCCGGCGCTCTTGTCGATGCCGCCGGTCCAGGCCGGGATGCTGCCGTCGGCGTTGCCTTCCTTCTGCGCGCCCATGGGCGTGAGGCTGGTGCCGAGCTTGGCCGCCTCGTCCGCGGACACCGCCGCCATCACGGCGCCGGAGAGCAGGCTCAGGGCCAGGGCGCCGCATTGCAGGATTCGTATCTTGTTCATCTTTCCTGTCCTTGACTGACCGATCAGAAGTTCACACCGAAGCTGACGGCGATGAAGTCGCGATCGTTGATCGGGTTGTAATCGCCACCGAAGAAATCGGTATAGCTGATGCTGGCGGTATAGGTGTTCTGGTAGTCCGCATCCAGGCCGACGCTGACTGCCTTGGCGCCTTCGCTGAAGTTCGGGCCGTAGCCGTGCACGTCGTGGGACCAGGCCAGGTTCGGCTTGAAGTTGATGCCGGCGATGACGTTGGGATAGTCGAGGATGCCGCGCACGCGGTAGCCCCAGCTGCTGCTGGTGTAGAAGCCCTTGTTGTTGCACTCGCCGGGATTGGCGGTGTTCAGCAGGCCCTGGCACAGGGAGTTGTTGGGCAGCTCGCCGATGCCCCAGATGGAGTCGCGGCCGAAGCGCAGCTCGCTGTCGTCGATGCCGCTGATGTGGTTGTAGCCCACCTCGCCGACCACGGTCAGGCGTTCGGCGGCCAGCACCTGGTCGAAGAACTGCGTCACCGTCACCTGGGCCTGGGTCACCGGCTTGCGTTCGTAGCCGTGGATCACCTCGCCGGCGGTGGGGGTGGCGGCGCCGCTGGCATAGATGGGGTTGCCGAACAGGGTGGTCGGGTAGAGCGCGGCCACGGTCAGGTCGGTGCTGTTGAGCTGCAGCGGCATGTTCGGCCGGTAGCTGACCTCGCCGGCCACCGAGGTGCCGCCGATGTTGGTCTGGAAGCTCAGGCCGTAGAGGCGGATGTCCTCCGGGTACTCGATCAGGTACTGCGCACTGGCCTCGCCGGTGGCGGCGTTGGCGGTGGCCAGGCCTTGTCCGGCGATGGTGCTGAAGACCGGGTTGCGGCTGTGGTAGTTCATCACGTAGGCGCCGAACTCGGTGTCGTTCAGCTCCGCCGCGTACCAGCGCAGGGCCAGGCCCCACTGGCCGCCGTCGCGGGCGGTGTTGTCGCCGGAACGCGCCAGGTAGCGGTAGCCGCTGGCCGGGTCGGTGTCGAAGTCGCTGCCGGCGAAGACCAGGCGGTTGCAGCCGTTGGCCGCCACGTCGGTGGTGGAGAAGAAGGTGCCGCAGTTGTCCACCACGGTCTTCTCCCACTTCAGCTGGTAGAAGCCCTCGGCGGTGAGGCTGTCGGTCAGGCCCTGGGACATGTAGAACATGCTCACCGGGATCAGGCCTTCCTTGATCTCCGCGCCGGGGCGGCGGAAGGCGGCGACGTCGACCGGGTTGATGCTGTTGATGGAGTTCTGGATGAAGGTGCTCTCGCCCCAGCTCACCACCTGCTTGCCCAGGCGCACGGTGCCGGGCAGGTCGCCGATGCTGTACTTGTGGTAGATGAAGGCGTCCAGCAGTTCGGCGCCGGAGGAGCGCGCGCCCATGCTGCGGCCCTGGTCGCTGATGTCGTACAGCTCGCGGTGCTCGTCCTTCAGCTCGAAGTCGTACCAGTACTTGCCGCGGACGAAGACGCCGGTGTCGCCGTACTTCAGCTCCAGGTCGTGGATGCCCTTGAAGATCTTCGAGAAGGTCTCGCCCTTCTTGAAGTTCAGGCGGCCGTCGTCGGAGGTCTGCGACGAGGCGCGGCCGCCGTTGCGGGCCCCCACGTATTCCGAGTCGGCGTCGCGCAGCCCCCAGCTGGCCCCCACGGACAGCGTCGAATCCAGCTGCCCCTCGATTTCCCCGATGTTGAACGAGACGGCCCCGGCCTGGGTGGCGCAACCCAGGGCTACAGCAGCGGCCAGCAGTTTCGGTTGGAACGATACGCGCCTTGTTTTTGTTGTCATTCGGCACTCCTGACGGTGTCTAGGCGGCTACACGCTACTCAGCCGGCCCGGTCGCGACCAAGCGCACCAAGGAGGTATTTGCACTGTCAGCCGAAAGAGTGAATCCCCCCTCTGCGACGGCCCCGGGCGGCCACCATTGACGCCGGGCATGGCCCATCATGCAGTGCCTGGATGATAGCGGGGCCTCCCCCCTACCCGAGCGCGCCGCTCTGCGGCATCCTGTGCGCCATGCAAGCGACCCACCCGACCCCGGCCGACAGCCACCTCACCCCGAGCACCCGCGACGTGGTGCAGCGCTACCACGACAGCTGGAAGCGCCGCGACCTGGACGCGGCGCTGGCGCTCTACCACCCCGAGGTGGAATACAACGACTACTTCCAGAACCGCCGCATGGGCCTGGCGGACCTGCGCGAGTACGTCACCCAGACCATGCCCAGCCGCCCGGACGAATTCCTCGACCACATCGACCGCATCCGCGTCGACGGCGACACGGCCTTCATCCAGTACCGCACCGCCATCACCCTCAGCGGGCGCCTGGCGGTGTTCCACTCCAGCGAAGCCATCAGCGTGCGCGACGGGCTGATCTGGCGCATCAACGAATACGCCACCCTGGTCCGCGAGGACGCCCCGGGCGCCGCACGCGCCTCCGGCGACAGCCGCCCGCCGGCCAGCCGCCTGGGCCTGTCGCCGCGCCAGCTCAGCCAGTTGGCCGCGGACCTGGAGGAATACTTCCACAAGGCCCAGCCGTACCTGGCGCCGGACCTGGACCTGTCGCAGGTGGCCGGCGCCACCGGCTACACGCGCAACCAGATTTCCTACCTGCTCAACCAGGTGATGGGCCTGAGCTTCTACCAGTACGTCAACCAGAAGCGCCTGCAGCACCTGCTGGAACAGTTGCGCCCGGCCACCTCGGCGCGCATCGACGAGCTGGCCTTCTCCGCTGGCTTCAACTCGCTGTCGGCCTTCTACCGCTGCTTCCGCCAGCAGACCGGGCTGTCGCCGCGGGAATACCTCAAGCGGATGGAAAACCCGTAACGCCGAGGCGCTCTTCGTAGGATGGGTTGAGCTTGCGAAACCCATGCAGTCGCGGTGATGGGTATCGCTTCGCTCAACCCATCCTACGACGGCGTTTCTGCTGCACCTCGTAGGAGCGGACCTTGTCCGCGATAGCCGGGCGTCCCGGCGCGTTTCGCGGATGAGATCCGCTCCTACAATTGCCGTCAGCCGGCTTTTCCCCGCGTACCCGCGCGCACGACAGGAAGCCCCGGCGCTTCTAGGCTTGCGCACATTCCCCATCACCCTTCTGCCCGGAGTCGCCCCTATGTCGGCATGGCGCCATATCAGCCTGTGGATGAACCAACTGGACGACGACTTCATCGCCCGCCCGGCCCTGGAAGGCGCCCTGGAGGTCGACGTGGCCATCGTCGGCGCCGGCTATACCGGGCTGTGGACGGCCTATTACCTGAAGACCCGCGCGCCGCAATTGAAGGTGGCCATCCTCGAGGCCGAGACCGCCGGCTTCGGCGCCTCCGGGCGCAACGGCGGCTGGCTGATGGGCGCGCTGCTGGGCGAGGACCGCCTGGTGGGCCGCATGCCCGAGCCGCGCCGCCGCGAGACCTGGGACCTGCTGCACGGCATCCCCGACGAGGTGGCCAGGGTGCTGGAACGCGAAGGCATCGACTGTGACTACCGCAAGGGTGGCGTGCTCTATTGCGCGGCGCGCTACCCGGAACAGGAACGCCGCCTGCGCCAGTACCTGGCCGACCTGCGCCACGAGGGCCTGGGCGAGGACGATTACCGCTGGCTGTCGAAGGCCGAACTGGACGGCCAGCTGCGCATCCCCAGCGCCCTGGGCGCGCTCTACACCCCGCACTGCGCCACCATCGACCCGGCCAAGCTGGCCCGCGGCCTGGCCACAGCGGTGGAACGCCTGGGCGTGCAACTGTTCGAGAAGAGCCGCGTCAGCCACTGGCAGCCCGGCCTGCTGCGCACCGACAAGGGCAGCGTGAAGGCCCACTGGATAGTGCCGGCGGTGGAAGGCTACGCCGCCGCCCTGCCGCCCCTGGGCAACTACCAGCTGCCGGTGCAGAGCCTGCTGGTGGCCACCGAGCCGCTGCCCGAGTCGGTATGGGCGGAGATCGGCCTGGAGCACGGCCAGGCCTTCAGCGAATTCAGCCGCCAGGTCACCTACGGCCAGCGTACCCGGGACAACCGCCTGGCCTTCGGCGCCCGCGGCGGCTACCGCTTCGGCGGCAAGCTGCGCAGCGATTTCAGCCTCGACGACGACGAGGTCGGCCTGCGCCGCTACCTGTTCGGTGAGCTGTTCCCGCAGCTCAAGGACGTGAAGATCACCCACACCTGGGGCGGCAACCTGGGCATGTCGCGGCGCTTCCACCCGCACATGCTGATCGACCGCCGCAACGGCATCGCCCTGTCCGGCGGCTACGGCGGCGAGGGCGTGGGCGCCACCAACCTGGGCGGGCGCACCCTGGCCGACCTGATCCTCGGCAACGACAGCCTGGAGACCCGGCAGAACTGGGTGATCCACGACCGCGCCATGACCGACGCCCTGCGCGCCTGGGAACCCGAGCCGTGCCGCTGGCTGGGCTACAACGCGATCATCCGCAGCTTCGTCCACGAGGACGAGGTGCTGGCCAACCCCAACACCCCGGCCTGGCGCCGGCAGCTGGCGGAAAGACTCGCCGCCGGCATGGAAGGCCTGATGACCTGGAAGGTCGGCTGAAGCCGGCCGCCCCCTTTGCACCGACAACCCACTGGAGCCCCGATGAAGATCACCCACCTCAAGGACACCCCCAACGCGCCCCTGGGCGAAGCCAGCCCGGTCGGCGTACCGCTGGGCGAGCCGGTCTCGCACACCCGCGTGGCCGAAGTGGAACGCCCCGACCAGGTCGACACCGGCATCTGGGAATGCACCCCGGGCCGCTGGCGCCGGCAGATCGTCGAGCAGGAGTTCTGCCACTTCATCAGCGGCCGCGGCACCTTCACCCCGGACGACGGCGAGCCCATCGCCTTCAAGGCCGGCGACGCCTTCCTGCTGCCGCAGAACAGCCTGGGGGTGTGGGACATCCAGGAGACGGTGCGCAAGACTTACGTGATCATCAAGCGCTGAGGCGCTCTTCGTAGGATGGGTTGAGCTTGCGATACCCATCAGGCCATGGCGATGGGTATCGCTTCGCTCAACACCATCCTACGACGGGGTTCGTCCTGCCATGTAGGAAGCGAGCTTGCTCGCGAATGGAGTTTCCCTGGGACGCCGCTGCATGAGGGAAGCGCCTTTCCCTCTCCCTAACCCTCTCCCTGAAGGGAGAGGGGACCGTTGGGCAGATGCTGATATCTCGGCGTTAGCCGGCTAGCACAATGATTACCGGCTGAAACCATTCCTCCTCTCGGCACGGACAAGCCCCCTCTCCCTTCAGGGAGAGGGCTGGGGAGAGGGGACGGAGTCAACCCGAAACACTGCAATCACCGGGAAACTCCATTCGCGAGCAAGCTCACTCCTACGAAAAGCAACCCGGTCCCTCAAAACTTCCCATGCCGTCCCTCTCCCCGCGCGAAACGCTGCGCCCCGGCCTGGGTCTCGCCACTGAGGATCACCATCAGCCCACCCTGGAATTCATTCGCCATGGCCACGTCGAACGACTGGTTCCACTGCGCATAGACGCTGTCGCGGTCCGCCAGCATGCAGGCCTGGGGGAAGTCGGCGATCTGCCGGGCCAGGTCCTCGGCGGCGGCGCGGGCTTCGCCCTTGGCCACCACGCGGTTGGCCAGGCCCATGCCCAGGGCTTCCTGGGCGGCGACCGGGCGGCCGGTGAGGATCAGGTCCAGCGCCCGGCCCTGGCCGATGATGCGCGGCAGGCGCACGGTGCCGCCGTCGATCAGCGGCACGCCGAAGCGCCGGCAGAACACCCCGCACACCGCGTCCTCGGCCATCACCCGCAGGTCGGCCAGCAGCGCCAGTTCCAGGCCGCCGGCCACGGCGTAGCCCTCGATTGCGGCGATCAGCGGCTTGTTCAGGTGCATGCGGCTGGGGCCCATGGGGGCGTCGCCTTCCATCTCCAGGCGGTTGCGCCGCTCGCTGCCCTCGGCCACCGCGGCGAGGTCCGCGCCGGCGCAGAAGGTGCCGCCGGCGCCGGTGAGCACCGCCACCTTCGCCTGCTCGTCGGCCTCGAAGGCGCGCAGGGCCTCGGCCAGGGCGTCGGCAGTGGGCCGGTCGACCGCGTTGCGCGCCTCGGGGCGGTCGATGATCAGGGTGGTTACCGGGCCGTTGTGCTCGACGATCACGCTCATGCTGGACTCCAGGCTGACGGAAAGGACGAAGGCCGGCTTGCGCCGGCCTTCCACCTTACTGCGTCATGGCGCGCGGAGCAGCACCCTGGCCGTTCCGCCCGTCTGCCTGTCGCGATCAGCCGACGTATTTCTGCAGGTTGGCCATCATCTCGCGCAGGGCCTCGACGTTGTCCGCCGGGTGCACGGCGTTCTCGAAGCTGCTGATCTGCTGCCAGTGCGCCGCCACGTCCTCGGCGTCGAAGCCTTCGCGCGGGTCGAAGCCGAAGCCCAGGCTGCGCTCCCAGCGCACCTTGCCCATCCAGCCGCCGCCCACTTCATACAGGCCGGAGGTGTCCTGGCAGGCCTCGCTGCCCAGGTAGACCACCAACGGGCTGACCAACTCGGGCTTGAGCTGCTCGAACACCTGCGGCGGGATCAGCCCCTCGGTCATGCGGGTGCCGCCGGTGGGGGCGATGGCGTTGACCAGGATGTTGTTCTTGCGGCCTTCCAGGGCCAGGGTGCGGGTCAGGCCGTAGAGGCCGAGCTTGGCCATGCCGTAGTTGCTCTGCCCGAAGTTGCCGTAGATGCCCGAGGTGGAGGCGGTGAAGATCACCCGCCCGTAGCCCTGCTCGCGCATCAGCGGCCAGGCGGCGCGGGTCACCTTGTAGGCGCCCTCGACGTGGACCTTGTAGACCAGGTCCCAGTCGGCGTCTTCCATCTTGTGGAAGGTCTTGTCGCGCAGGATGCCGGCGTTGTTCACCACCACGTCGACGCGGCCGAAGGCTTCCACGGCCTCGCGCACGATATTCTCGCCGTCGGTCACCGAGTCGTGGTTGGCGATGGCGGTGCCGCCGGCGGCGCGGATCTCCGCCACCACGCGGTCGGCGGCCGAAGCGTTGGCGCCCTCGCCATGGGTACTGCCGCCCAGGTCGTTCACCACCACCTTGGCGCCATGTTTGGCGAACAGCAGGGCGTGGGCACGGCCAAGGCCGCCGCCGGCACCGGTGACGATCACGACCTTGTCGTCGAAACGAACGGCATCACTCATGGTTGGTACTCCCAGGCAGGTTGATGGCTACGGAGTGTCAAACAGACGTTTGACGGTCACAAGCAAGACGCCGGGCCTGAATATGCCCCGATAAGGTCCGGGGATGATGCCGGCGGCCCCTTCAGGCCGCCGGCTGCACCTGCCCCGCCAGGCGCGCGCGGAACGCCAGGTAGTGCGCCAGCACCTGCTCCGGCGCCTCGGTCTGCGGGTAGTGGCCGATGCCGTCGAGCATCACCGTGTCCGGCCGCGGGATCAGCTGGCGGTAGCGCTCGACCATGTGCGCGCCGGAGATCGGGTCCACGGGCCCGTCGATCAGCCGCAGCGGCACGGACGTGCGCTGCATGGCGCCCACCCAGCGCTCGCGGTGTTCGCGGCGGTCGAGGATGTAGTGGATCAGCCGGTGCATCACCTTCGGCCCGTCGTTGCAGGCGATCAGGCTCCAGAAAGCGTCCAGCTCCTCCTCGCTCGGCCGGGTGCGCGGGCCGAACACCTTGGCGAAGTTGGCGGCCAGCTTGCCACGGTCGAAGAGGCGCCCGAAGAAGCCGCCCAGCGGGCTGAGCAGCAGCTTCTGCGAGAGCACCGGGCGGTGCGTCTCGGGGAACAGCCCGCCATTGAGGAACACCAGCGAGGCCAGCTGGATTTGTCCTTCCAGGTGCCGCGCCAGCAGCTCCTGGCCGACGCTGTTGCCGTAGTCGTGGACCAGCAGGTGCACGGGCTCGCGCACCGCCAGATGCTCCAGCAGCGCCTGTTGCAGGTCAGCCTGTTCATGGATGCAGTAGGCGTGGTTGCGCGGCTTGGCAGAATCGCCGAAGCCGAGCATGTCGCAGGCGATCACCCGGTAGCGCCCGGCCAGCGGCTGCCACAGCTTGTTCCAGTCCCAGGAGGCGCTGGGGAAGCCGTGGATCAGCAGCAGCGGCTCGCCCGCGCCGGCCTCCCAGTAGCGGATGGCGTGGCCGTTGAAGTCGAAGGTGCGCCCCTGCACGCGCCAGTCGCGCAGGGGGATGGCGATGCCGGCCATCAGTCGCGGTAGCCGGGGTTCTGCAGGTCGAGCTTGCGCAGCAGCGCCGGCCAGGCCAGGCCCCCGCCCATGCCCTGGGAGGTCTTCATCACCCCGGCGACCATCGCCCGGGCGCCGTCGAGGATCTGCTGCGGGATGCGTATCAGCTCGCCGCCGCCGCTCTGCGCCATGATCTGCGCCTCGCAGGCGCGCTGCAGGGTGAACATGCCGAGGAAGGCGTCGGCCACGGTGCCGAAGGCGGTGAGCAGGCCGTGGTTGGGCAGGATCATGAAGTGCTTGTCGCCCAGGTCGGCCTGCAGGCGGGCCTTCTCGTCGTGGTTCAGGGCCACGCCCTCGTAGCCGTGGTAGGCCAGGCTGGAGAGCACGAACAGCGACTGCTGCGACAACGGCAGCAGGCCGTTCCTCTGCGCCGACACGGCGATGCCGGCGGGGGTGTGGATGTGCAGCACGCAACCGACGTCGTGGCGCACCTCGTGCACGGCGCTGTGGATGGTGTAGCCGGCGGGGTTGATGTCGTAGGGGCTGTCCATCAACTTCTTGCCGGCCAGGTCCACCTTCACCAGGCTGGAGGCGGTGATCTCGTGGAACATCATGCCGTAGGGGTTGATGAGGAAGTCCTCGGTGCCCGGGACCTTGGCCGAGATGTGGGTGAAGATCAGGTCGTCCCAGCCGTACAGGGCGATCAGCCGGTAGCAGGCGGCGAGGTCGACGCGGGTCTGCCATTCGGCCTCGGAGACCTGGTCTTTCACGGAAGGTGCGGGAGCGGCGGCGTTCATGGGGCGGTCCTCATCGGTTGTTGTTGTTCGATGGGGCCAGTCTAGTCAGGCGAAGGCCGCGGGACTGTCGGGGGTCTGACAGTCCTATCCTACGCGGCAAATGACGACACCCCGTAGGATGGGTTGAGCGAAGCGATACCCATCACCGCGACCGCATGGGTTTCGTAAACTCAACCCATCCTACGAAAGGCACCTCGGCGCGGCTCGCTCCTACAGGACCAGCGCGACGGCGGGCGCCAGCAGCAGGTTGAACAGCCCGGTGAGAACCATCAGCAGCCCCGCCGTGGAGCCCTCCTCGCCGCCGAACTCGTAGGCCCGGCTGGTACCCGCGCCGTGGGCGCCGACGCCCAGCAGGGCGCCGCGGGCGAGGGTCGAGCGCAGCGGCAGCAGCTTCATCAGCAGGCCGCCGGCCAGGGCGCCGAACACCCCGGTGATCATCACGAAGGCGGCGGTCAGCTCCGGCACGCCGCCCAGGTCGTGGGACATCTCCATGGCCAGCGGCGTGGTGATCGAACGCGGCACCAGCGACAGCGCCACCTGGCCGTCCAGCGCCAGGGCGTTGGCCAGCATCCAGGAACTGCCGATGGCCACCGCGGAGCCGGCGCACATGCCCGCCAGCAGCGCCGGCCAGTGCCGCGCCAGCAGCGCGCGCTGCTGCCAGATGGGCACGGCGAAGGCCACGGTGGCCGGGCCGAGCAGCGCCACCAGCCAGTTGGTGTCGCGCGAGTAGTCGGCGTAATGGGCGTGCAGCGGGATGGCCACGGCGAACAGCAGCACCGGCACGAACACGATGGGCGCGAAGCCGTACCAGCGCACGCGCTTGTACAACTGGCGGCTGAACAGGTAGCCGCCGAGGGTCAGGGCCAGCCAGAACAGGGCTTGCTTATCGAGACTCATGGCGCGACCTCCAGCGGTACATGCCCTCTACCGACAGCGCGGTGACCAGCATCACCAGCAGGGTGCTGCACATGATCACCAGCAATATCTTCCAGCCCTCGCTGCGCAGCAGCGGGCCATAGTCCAGCAGGCTCATCAGCGCGGGGATGAAGAACAGCAGCATCTCCGCCAGCAGCAGCCCGGCGCCGCCCTGCAGCAGGGCCGGGCGGATCGCCCCGCTGGCGAACAGCGCCAGCAGCAGGCCGAGCCCCACCACCCCGCCGGGCAGCGGCAGGCCGGTGGCCTTGGCCAGCCAGCCGCCGAACCAGCAGAAGGCGATGAGGACGGCGAGTTCGAAGCCCAGTCGGGCGATGCGGCGGATCATTTCGGGTGCCTGCGTGGCGGTGTGCTGTGGATGGCGCTCAGGTTAAGCCCGGAGCTACTATCCCCAAAGCGAATTGTTCGAATCGAGGCCATTCCAAAATGGAATTCAAGCAACTGCGCAGCTTCGTCGAAGTGGTGCGCCAGGGCAGCTTCACCCAGGCCGCGCAGCGCCTGCACGCCAGCCAGTCGGCGATCAGCAAGCAGGTGGCCCAACTGGAGCAGAGCCTGCACGTGCAACTGCTGGAACGCAGCGGCCCCCACGTGCGCCTGACCGCCGCCGGCGAAGTGGTGCTGCGCCGCGCCGAGGACATGCTGCGCCTGCGCCGCGAACTGCTGATCGAACTGGACGACCTCAGCCAGATGCGCCGCGGCGAACTGCGCCTGGGCCTGCCGCTGCTGGGCGCCGACGCCCTGTTCGCCTGGCGCTTCGCCGAATACCGCAAACGCTACCCGCACATCCAGGTGCACCTGGTGGAAGGCGGCAGCAAGAGCCTGGAACAGGCGCTGCACGCCGGCGAACTGGAACTGGCCGGCGCGCTCACGCCGAACGACCCGGCCTTCGACTGGCAGCCGTTCTGCAACGAGCCGCTGGACGCCCTGCTGCCGGCCGAACACCCGCTGGCCGGGCGCGAAAGCATCGCCCTGGCCGAACTGGCCGACACGCCCTTCCTGCTCTACCAGCAGAGCTTCACCCTCAATGACCGCCTGCTGCGCGCCTGCCGCGAGGCCGGCTTCGAACCCCGCGAGGGCGGGCGCAGCGGCCAGGCCGACTTCCTCGGCGCGCTGGTGGCCGCCGGGCAAGGCGTGGTGCTGCTACCACGGGTGGTGGCGCAGGAGGTGGAACGGCCGGGGGTGGCGCGGGTGCTGCTGAGCGAGCCGGACCTGCGCTGGGACATCTGCTTCATCTGGCGCCGCGACGCCTACCTGTCCCACGCGGCCAAGGCGTGGCTGGCGCTGCTGGAGGAGTTTCCGCTGCACCCCATGGGCTGAGCGGGCATCGCGGACAGAGTCCGCTTGTGTCAGCGACTTTCGATAGGATCGAAGATGAGAGCGACGGGAGGCAAGCTGCAGGTCCGCGGTGTTGCGAGCACGAGTAGGAGCCCAAGCTGCCTCCCGCCGTCCTCTGACTCAAGCC
>NZ_BSQE01000021.1:0-139306 GCF_030268185.1 Pseudomonas sp. NBRC 100443 | reverse complement strand
GGGAAACGATCCTGCGAGACGAAGAGGTGAACTTCTCCAACCGCAACCCAGGTGGCCGACGGCGTAATCACTACACCCAGCCCCTGCGGCGGATCCTGGTGAACCGCCCAGGCGATGAGCCGCCTCTGAGCCTGGCGACCAACGACCTGAGCAGCCCGGCGGCAGAAATCGCCGAGCGCTACCGGGATCGCTGGCGGATCGAGCTGTTTTTCAAATGGATCAAGCAACACCTGAAGGTCAGGCGTTTCCTGGGTCGTAGCGAGAATGCCGTGCGCCTCCAGATTCTCTGTGCGCTGATCAGCTACTTGCTGCTGAACCTTTACCAACGCAGGACGGGAACGCGGCAAAGCCTGTGGATGCTGATGGTGGAGGTACAGGCAACGCTGTTTCAGCGCCCAGGCCTGGAGGCCGAACGTTACCGACGACGGCAGGAGCGAATACGCGAGATCAACCTGCGTCAGGGGCAGCTGTTAATAGCATGAGGCGTGCCGGACAGCAGTGCGCCTTCGCGGGAATGACGGGGTGATGTGAGGCGTATCAGGATGACTCAGGATTCTCCCCCCCACTCCGAACAGCCCCCTCTCCCGCTTGCGGGAGAGGGTTGGGGAGAGGGCGCTCTTCAACCCAGCACCTACGCCCCCGGCAAACCCCATTCGCGAGCAAGCTCGCTCCTACAGGCCCCCCCCGCCAATCTGCAGGAGCACAACGCGAACGGCGGACACAACAGCCTCAAACCACAACTGCTTATCCCCCCACGCCAACCACCCCATAACCCCCATGAATCCCCCACCCTCTACGCCGCTGATCACGCCAGAACCCCCGCCCCAGAGCCTCTCCATCCCCCGCTCATCAGCCTTTGGCACGAACGCCAGCCCCCACCATCGGCACTTTCTCCAAGCCGCAAATTCCGGACAGTTCATACAAGCGCCGCAGCCTCACCATGCTTGCAAACAATAAGGAGACACCAGCAAGTGCAAACCCCCTGGACTCGCTCATACCCTGCCGGCGTGCGCTGGAACACCGACCTCTCCGGCCTCAGCGTGCTGGACATGCTCGATGACTCGGTGCGCCGCTGGGCCGACCGCCCGGCCATCGACTTCATGGGCCGCAACATCGACTACCGCGAACTCGCCTCGCTGATCGACCGCGCCGCCAAGGGCCTGCAGGACCTGGGCGTCGGCCCCGGCGTCCACGTCGGCCTGTACCTGCCCAACGTGCCGCAATACGTCATCACCTTCTTCGCCATCCTGCGCGCCGGCGGCACCGTGGTGAACTACTCGCCGCTGGATGCCGGCGAGGTGCTCGCGCACAAGATCGAGGACAGCCGCACCGACATCCTCGTCACCCTCGACCTCAACAGCCTCTACCCGCTGATGGCCCGCCTGCTCGACAGCACCCGCCTGCACACCCTGGTGGTCGGCTCGCTGGGCGAGTTCGGCGCGCAGCCGCGGGAGATCCGCGCCCGCCTGCAGCAGGAGGGCCAGCTCGCCCAGGTGCACTACAGCGAGCAATGCCTGCCCTTCGAACAGCTGCTGGACAACGAAGGCGACTGGCAGCCCCACGCCCTGCCGCCGCTGGACGAGGCCCTGGCCGTGCTGCAGTACACCGGCGGCACCACCGGCCTGCCCAAGGGCGCCATGCTGACCCACGCCAACCTCGGCGCCGCCGCGGCCCAGGTGATGATGATCAACGTCGACAACGACCAGCGCCTGCACGAAGGCCGCGAGAGCATCCTGGTGGTGCTGCCGCTGTTCCACGTCTACGCCATGGTCGGCTGCCTGCTGTTCCCGGTGGCCGCGGGCGCCGAAATGCGCCTGCACACGCGCTTCGACGCCGGCGCCGTATTGCGCGACATCCACGACAACCGGGTGAGCTGCTTCCCCGGCGTGCCGACCATGTTCACCGCCCTGCTCAGCCACCCGCAGGTGAGCGAGTACGACCTGCGCTGCCTGAAGATCTGCGCCTCCGGCGGCGCCCCGCTGCCGGTGGAGCTGATGCAGCAGTTCAAGGCCCTGACCGGTTGCCAGATCACCGAGGGCTGGGGCATGACCGAGACCTGCACCGGCGGCACCTTCACCCCCGCCGAGCGGCCCCAGGCCGGCTCCTGCGGCGTGCCGCACATCGGCGTGGACATCTGCTTCCTCGACCTGGAGGACCCCGGGCGCAAGGTGTCGCCGGGGCAGAACGGCGAACTGGCCATCCGCGGGCCGAACATCATGCGCGGCTACTGGAACAACCCCCAGGCCACCACCGAATCCTTCACCCACGACGGCTACTTCCGCACCGGCGACGTCGGCTACATGGACGAGGACGGCTACATCTACATCGTCGACCGCACCAAGGACATGCTCCTGTGCGGCGGTTTCAACGTCTACCCGCGGGTGATCGAGGAAGCCATCTACGCCCACCCGGCGGTGGAGGAAGTCATGGTCCTGGGCATCCCCGACGCCTACCGCGGCCAGTCGCCCAAGGCCTACGTCAAGCTGCGCCCCGGCCATGCGGCCTTCGACCTCGACGCGCTCAAGGACTTCCTCAAGGACCGCCTGGGCAAGCACGAGATGGTGCAGGCCCTGGAAATCCGCGCCGACCTGCCCAAGACCGCCGTGGGCAAACTGTCCAAGAAGCTGCTCAAGGACGAAATCGCCGCCGCTCAAGCGAGCGCCGGTAACTGAACCCGTAGTACCCCCGTACAAGGAAACCGCCATCATGCCCGCCGCTTTCTACGAGTCCCTCACCGCCCCCTTCCGCCGGTACCCGGTGGAGCGCCGCCCCTCGCCCATGCTCTGGGCGCTGGAGTCGCGCGCCCTGCTGGAATGGGCCTCGATCCCGGCGGCCATGCCCTGGCTGCTGCTCAACGTGCCGCGCGGCGATGGCCACAGCGTGCTGGTGCTGCCCGGGCTGATGGCCAACGACTGCACCACCCTGCCCCTGCGGCGCTTCCTCGACAACCGCGGCTACGACACCCACGGTTGGGGCCAGGGCCTCAACCGCGGCCCCAGCCGTGGCGTGGTCGAGCGCCTGCTGGCGCAGCTGCAGGAGCTGCACGAGACGTCCGGGCGCAAGGTCAGCCTGATCGGCTGGAGCCTGGGCGGCATCTTCGCCCGCGAACTGGCCCGCGCCATGCCCGGCAGCGTGCGCCAGGTGATCACCCTCGGCAGCCCGCTGTACGGCCCGCCGCAGACCAGCACCAACGCCTGGGAGCTGTACCGCCTGGTGCGCAGCTTCAATCGCGAGAGCGAGGAGCGTGGCGAAGAGGCGCCGCCGGTGCCCACCACCTCCATCTACAGCCGCGCCGACGGCATCGTCGGCTGGGGCGGCAGCGTCGAGCGCCGGGGGCGCCTGACCGACAACATCGAAGTCAACTGCGCCAGCCATATCGGCCTGGGCGTACACCCACTGGTCTGGTACGCCATCGGCGACCGCCTGGCGCAAGCGCAGGACCAATGGCGGAAGTTCCGGCCGCGTGGCCTGAAGCGCGCGCTCTATCCCTTCCACGCCCCCCGGCGCTGAGGGGAACACCGGCCCGGCGGCAATGGGCCTTGCGAGTACTTTCCCTGCAACGACAAGAACGAAGGTTGGTGATGCAATGAAACATTTGAGCGGGATGGACGCCTTGTTCCTACACATGGAATCGGCCGAGATGCCCACACACGTCGGTTCGCTGCATGTGCTGCAACTCCCCGAGGGCTATGACGGCGACTTCTTCGAGGAGGTCAAGCAGTACCTGACCGGGCGCCTGCACCTGGCCACGGTCTTCACCCGCAAGCTGGCGTTCATGCCCTTCGACCTGTCCGACCCGGTGTGGGTGGAAGACGAACAGCTGGACCTGGAGCACCACATCCGCCACATCACTCTGTCCAAGCCGGGCAGCAACCGCCAGCTGCAGCAGGCCGTGGCGCGCAGCCACGCCAGCCTGCTCGACCGCAGCCGGCCGCTGTGGGAAGTCACCATCATCGACGGCCTGCGCAGCGGCGAAGTGGCGCTGTACGCCAAGGTGCACCACGCCAACGTCGACGGCCAGGCCGGCATCGAGCTGGTCCGCTCGCTGTTCGACGACGTGCCCAGCGGCCGCGTCATCCCGCCGGCGCAGCCCAGGCTGCGGCGCAACCAGTACCAGCTCGGCGTCGCCGAACTGGCCGGGGCGGCCATCGGCAACGCCGGCCGCCAGTACGTCAAGCTGGCGAAGATGCTGCCGGACATGCTGCGCGCCGGGCGCAGCATGCTGCCGGTGATCGGTGACGGCAACCTGCGCAACTGGCGCAGCCTCGACCCGCGCAAGCTGCTGGCCCCGCGCACCCCGCTGAACGTGGCCATCACCAACCAGCGCAGCTTCGCCGGGCGCACCGTGCCCCTGGCCGAGATCAAGGACATGGCGCGCCAACTGGACGTGAGCTTCAACGACGTGGTCATGGCCACCGTCTCCGGCGCCCTGCGCCGCTACCTCAAGGCCAGCGGCGAGCTGCCGGAGAAGCCCCTGACCGCCGCCGCGCCGGTGAGCCTGCGCGCCCCCGGCGACGACACCGCCAACAACCAGGTGAGCATGCTGGTGGTCGACCTGGCCACCGACGAGGCCGACCCGCTGCAGCGCCTGCAGCGCATCAACGCCTCCTCGACGCAGCGCAAGGCGGCGATGAACAAGTTCCGCTCGGCCATCCCCATGGACTTCCCGATCTTCGCCGCGCCCTGGCTGCTCTCCGGCATGGCCGCCATGTACGGCCGCTCGCGCCTGGCCAACTGGATGCCGCCGCCGGCCAACCTGGTGATCTCCAACGTCACCGGCATCCCCGCCCAGCTGTACTTCGCCGGCGCCAAGGTGCTGTGCTACTACCCGGTGTCCATCCCCTCCCACGGCATGGCGCTGAACGTCACCGTGACCAGCTACCACGACCGCCTGGACTACGGCCTGATCGCCTGCCGCCGCGCCCTGCCGGACCTCAACGACCTGGGCGACCACCTGCTGGCCGAACACCGCCGCCTGCTCGAACTGGCGCGCAAAAAGGCCGCCGCGGCAGCGCAGGACAAGGGCGTCGACAAGCCGGCCAGCCAGAAGCACAGCGCCGCCGCCAAGGCCGTCGCCAGCAAGCAGGGCGAAGCCGCGGACAAACCGGCAGCCAAGGCCGGGAACCCCGCCAAGGCGCTGCCCAAGGCCCGGCCGGCGGCCCCGCCGCGGCGCAAGGCGAACGGCGCCGCGGCGCAACAGCCCAGCCCCGCGCCGCAGCCGGCAGCGGCCGAAGCCACACAGGTCCAGTGATCCCGGCGCCGGTCCGCCGCGCGGCGGCCCCACGAGGGCCCCGTGGCGGCGGCCGGTAACCCGCGGTAGACCCCACCCCGGAGCCTCGCATGTCCACAGTCATCAGCGCGCCCGCCGCGGCACAGGCCACCCTGGCGCCCCAGGGCGACGCCGAAGCCGTCTACGGCAAGATCACCCGCCGCCTCATTCCCTTCCTGTTCATCTGCTACCTGCTGAACTTCATCGACCGCGCCAACATCGGTTTCGCCCAGTTGCAGATGAAGACCTCGCTGGGCTTCAGCGACGCCGTCTACGGCCTCGGCGCGGCCATGTTCTTCGTCGGCTACGTGCTCTTCGAAGTGCCCAGCAACATGCTCCTGCAGCGCATCGGCGCGCGCCTGACCATCATGCGCATCATGCTGCTCTGGGGCCTGGCCTCCAGCGCCACCCTGCTGGTCACCACGCCCACCCAGTTCTACGTGGTGCGCTTCCTGCTCGGGGTGTTCGAGGCCGGCTTCTTCCCCGGCATCGTCCTCTACCTCACCTTCTGGTACCCGCCGCAACGCCGCGCCCGGGTGCTGGCGTTCTTCTGCATGGCCCAGGTGGCCGCGGCCTTCATCACCAGCCCGGTGTCGGGCTGGATCCTGAAGAACCTGCACGGCGCCCACGGCTGGGAAGGCTGGCAGTGGATGTTCTTCATCGAGGGCATGCCCACGGTGCTGCTCGGCCTGCTGGTGCTGTGGCTGCTGCCCAACGGCCCGCAGGACGCCAAGTGGCTGACCCCGGACGAGCGCGAACTGGTGCGCCAGGGCGTGCAGGGCACCACCGGCGCCGACGTCGACGGCGGCGGCCACGGCAAGGGCGCGCTGGCCGCGGCGCTGCGCGACCCACGGGTCTACCTGCTGGCCTTCGGCGCCTTCGTCTCCGGCTGCGCCGGCTACTTCCTGGCCTTCTGGACGCCGACCATCATCCGCGAGCTGGGCGTGGCCGACCTGCAGCTGGTCGGCCTCTACGCGGTCATCCCGAACGTCTTCGCCCTGTTCGCCATGTTCTGGTACGGCCGCCGCTCCGACCGCCGCGACGAACAGCGCCTGCACTGGGCCTGGGCCTTCGTCGTCGCCGCCGCCGGCTTCCTCCTGCTGGCCTGGGCCATCGGCAACGGCAGCCTGGCCTGGACGCTGGTTGCCATCAGCACCGGCGGCTCGGCCCTGGTGGCGGCCACCCCGGTGTTCTGGGCCATGGTCACCCGCTACCTGGCGCGCGAACGCGCCGCTGTCGGCATCGCCCTGGTCAACACCCTGGCCAGCGTCGCCGGCATCAGCCCGGCCGTGGTCGGCGCCATCAAGACCCGCACCGGCAGCCTGGACGATGCCATCTACCTGCTCTGCGCGCTGTTCGTGATCGCCGCCCTGGCCATGGCCCTGGGCATGCGCAAGGCCCTGGCGGCGCCGCAGCAGCCGGCCTGAACCGGCCCCGAGGAACAGACATGTCATCGCCGATCCACGCACCCGCCTGCTTCGCCCTACGCTACAGGCATGCCCGTAACCCATTCCGCGGCGCCGCCCGTACAGGAGCCCCCGCATGAACGATTCGCTGCACCTGCTCGACGCCACCGCCCAGGCCCAACTGGTCTACCGCGGCGAAGTCACCCCGCTGGAACTGGTGGACGCCGCCATCGCCCGCATCGAAGCGCACGACCCGGCGCTCAACTCGGTGATCTGGCGCCAGTTCGAACTGGCCCGCGAGCGCGCCCGCGGCCCGCTGCCCGGCGGCCCCTTCCGCGGCGTGCCCTTCCTGCTCAAGGACCTGGCCGGCGGCGCCGAGAGCGGCCAGCCGCTGTCCTACGGCAGCCGCCTGGGCCTGGGCAACCGCGCCGACCACGACACCGAGCTGGTGCGCCGCTACCGCGGCGCCGGGCTGATCACCGTCGGGCGCAGCAACACCCCGGAATTCGGCATCACCCCCACCACCGAGCCGGCGGCCTTCGGACCCTGCCTCAACCCCTGGAACCTCGGCCTCTCCGCCGGCGGCTCCAGCGGCGGGGCCGCCGCCGCGGTGGCCGCGCGCCTGGTGCCCATGGCCCACGCCAGCGACATCGGCGGCTCCATCCGCATTCCCGCCTCGGCCTGCGGGGTGTTCGGCCTGAAGCCCAGCCGCGGGCGCAACCCGGCCGGCCCCAAGGTCGGCGAAGGCACCGGCGGCCTGCCCGCCGAGCACTGCTGCTCGATCTCGGTGCGCGACAGCGCCGCCCTGCTCGACGCCACCTCGGCGCCGGACTACGGCGCGCCCTACGTGGCCCCGTCCAAGGCCCGCCCCTACCTGCAGGAAGTCGACGCGCCGCACCGCCGCCTGCGCATCGGCCTGCTGCGCACCCCGCTCACCGGCGTCGCGGTGCACCCCGACTGCCTCGCCGCGCTGGAATCGGCCGCCCTGCTCTGCAGTGGCCTGGGCCACGAGGTCACCGACGAGGCGCCGACGGTGAGCGACATGCCCGCCGTCGGCCAGGCCTTCGCCCGGCTCTTCGTGGTGTCCGCGGCGCTGCACCTGCGCAGCCTGGAGCAACAGGTGGGCCGCCAGGCCGGCGAGCACGACATCGAGCCGCTGACCCGCGCGGTGGTCGGCCTGGCCGGCCAGGTCAGCGCCAGCGACTACGTGCTGGCCCAGCGCACCCTGCAACGCATGACGCGGGAGATCGCCGCCTTCCACGAGCACTACGACCTGATCCTCAGCCCGACCATGGCCTGCCCGCCGAGCGCCATCGGCGAACTGGCCTTGCGCGAGGGCGAGTCCATCGAGGCCTTCTTCGCCCGCTCGGGCCCCTTCGCCGCCTTCACCTCCGTGTACAACGCCACCGGCCAGCCGGCCATGAGCGTGCCGCTGCACTGGACCGCCGGCGGCACGCCCATCGGCGTGCAGTTCGCCGCGCGCCTGGGCGACGAGGGCACCCTGTTCCGTCTCGCCGCCGAGCTCGAACGCGCCCGTCCCTGGGCCTCGCGCCTGCCGCCGCTGCGCGGCTGAGCCGGCAGCACATCCGCATCAGCGCCCCGGCAGCCCGGGGCCAGGAGTTCCGCAGATGAATTCGCACCCCAACCTCCACGCCATCGCCAGCCGTCCCGCCCCACGCCCCCTCAGTGGCGCGCTGCCGCTGCTGCCGGCCCGCCACGTGGCGCGGCCGCGCCTGCTGCAACGCCTGCTCGGCGGACGCCAGCGGGTGAGCCTGCTGCACGCCCCCGCCGGCTTCGGCAAGAGCGTGCTGCTCAACGAATGCGCGCGCCAGGCCGGCCCGCGCGGCCGCGTCGCCTGGCTGGACCTGCGCGGCCGGCCGCTGCAGGAGGGCGACTTCCTCAGCCGCCTGGCCATAGTGCTGGACCTGGACCCCAGCGCGCGGAACTGGCAGGAAGACCTGCAGCGCCTGCTGGAGGGCAGCGCGCAGCCGCTGTGGATCGTGCTCGACGACTACCCGCGGCAGGGCGATGCGCAGCTGGACGCCTGCGTGGCTCGCCTGCTGGAGACCAGCGCCAGCGACATCCGCTGGTGGATCGGCTCGCGCCGCCGCCCGGACTGGAACCTGCCGCGCCTGCTGCTGCAGGGCGAGCTGCTGGAGCTGGATGCCAGCGACCTGGCCCTGGACCATGACGAACTGGAGCACCTGCTGCGCAAGCAGCAGGCCGAGGCGAGCGACGGCGACAGCGTCGACCTGCTGAGCCACAGCGCCGGCTGGCCGGCGCTGCTCGGCCTGCTCGCCCTGCAGGGCCGCATGCGCTGGCCCGAGGCCGGCGGCGGCCTGCTGCACGACTACCTGCGCCGCGAGGTGCTCGCCCCGCTGCCGGCGCAGCTGCGCGGCGCCTTGCGCGTGCTCAGCCACCTGCCCCGCTTCAAGGCCGGCCTGTGCCGGCACCTGGGCTCGGTCGGCGAGGCGGCCTTCGCCCAACTGGGCCAGTTGCAGCTGCTCCGGCGCCTGGACGAGAACTCGGGCTGGTTCGCCGTCTGGCCGCCGCTCGCCGAGCTGCTGCGCCAGGAACAGGACGACGCGCCGCCCACCGTCGCCCTGCTGGAAGCCAGCCAGTGGTTCGCCGAGCACGGCGACCTGCGCCAGGCCACCCAGCTGGCCCTGGCCGCCGGCTCCATCGAACGCGCCGTGGCCTTGCTGCAGGACGCCAACAGCGACCAGATGATGGTCGAGCACAGCGCCGTGCAACTGCTGCGCTGGCGCGACGAACTGCCCGCCGGCCTGCTGCAGTCCAGCCCCAAGCTGATCCTCCTGGAAACCTGGGCGCTGATCATCTGCGCCCGCCTGGACGAGGCCATGGACTGCCTGCAGGCGCTGGCGCGCTTCCTGCCGCGGCCGGACGCCCACCGCCAGCGGCTCAGCCTGGCGCACTACCAGTCCATCCTCGGCGTGCTGCAACGCCAGTTCGCCCTGCCCGATGCGCGGCGCAACTGCAGCGACGCCCTGGAACACCTGGAGGAGCACTACTGGGGCCAGCACATCCTCTGCCACCAGGCCCTGGCCCAGCAGGCCATGGTCGAGGGCGACCTGATCGTCGCGCGGCAGCACTGCCAGGCCGGCCTGCGCCTGTCGCGGCGGCACACCAGCCTGTGCTTCGAGGCCCTGCTGAGCGTCGAGCACATCCACCTGCTGGCCCTTTCCGGCGAGCACCACCACGCCCTGGACTACGCCGAGCAGATGCTCGCCGAACTGCGCAAGGGCACCCACGGCGGCCCCATGAGCGCCCGCCTGCACGTGCTGCGCGGCGAACTGCTGACCCTGCGCGGCGAGGACGTCGCCGCCGAAGCCGCGCTCCAGCAGGGCCTGCGCGAGGCCGAGGAATGCCAGGACGCCTACCTGCTCTATGCCTACCACGCGCTGATCAGCCTGACCTGCGAGCGCGGCGAGGTGGAACGCGCCCACCAGTTGCTGCTGGCCGCCGAGCGGCGCATGCAGCGCCTGTGCATCCCCGAGATCCGCTACCGCGAAGTGCTGCGCCTGGCCCGCGCCCGGCTGTGGCTGGCCAGCGGCGAACCGGCCAAGGCCCGCGACGAGCTGTTCGGCGTGCTCGCCGAGCTGCGCCTCAACCCGCTGCTGGCGCCCACCGGCTTCTACGACCTGCAGTACCGCGTGCGCCTGCTGCTGGCCCAGGCCCATGGCGAGCTGGGCGAAACCACCCGCGCCAGCCAGGAACTGCTGGCCCTGCAACGCGACTGCCAGCGCCTGGGCCTGCGCAGCCTGGCCTGCGAAAGCCAGCTGCGCCTGGCCGAGGCCCTGCACGGCCTGGACCCGGCCGCCGCCGAGGAGCACCTGCGCGAAGCCCTGCAGGACTGCCGCCGGCTGTCCCTGCTGCGCCCCCTGGCAAGGCTGCAACGCAAGGACGCCAGTTGGTCGCGGCAACTGCTGGCGCAACTGCCCACGGCGCCCCAGGCCCAGCCCACCACGGCCCCCGCCCCGGCGCCGACGGAAATGCTCAGCCAGCGCGAACTGGAGGTGCTGGAACTGATCGCCCAGGGCTGCTCCAACCAGGAAATCGCCGAGCAGCTGGAAATCTCGCTGCACACGGTGAAAACCCACGCCCGGCGCATCAACATCAAGCTGGAGGTGGAAAGACGCACCCAGGCGGTGGCGCGGGCCAAGGCGAGTGGGTTGTTGGCTTGATGGGGGTTTTCTTGTGGTATCGGCGCTCTGGGCAAGGGGCGTAGGGCGCATAACGCCTACGGCGTTATCCGCCGTTTGACCATGGCCCCATCCCGCTCGCTGCCGAGCACGGAGCCGCCGTCAAAGCCACGCCAGGCTCAACCACGGCATGGCCGGCAAGGAAGGTGAAACGGCGGATAACCGCGAACGGTTATCCGCCCTACGCGCGCGGGGTAATCCCGTAGGATGGCGTTGAGCGAAGCGATACCCATCACCCCGCCAGCGAAGAGCCTGCGCAACCCGTGCGGCGGTCTTTTTTCCCGCAACTGTACTGGTAGCGCCCCATCGCCCGGCGCTAGAGTGCCTGCTGCGCAACGGGAAAAGAGAACGCCATGGGCCAGCCACTGACCTTCGACGCCACCGACGGCTACCCGCTCCGGGGCCGCCTCTGGCGCCATGCCGAAGCGGCGGCGCAGCCGCGCCCGCTGGTGATCGTCAACCCGGCCACCTCGGTGCGCAGCGACTACTACGCACGCTTCGCCGACTACCTGCACGGCCAGGGCTTCGACGTGCTCTGCTACGACTACCGCGGCATCGGCGGCTCGCGCCCGGCCTCGCTGCGCGGCTTCTCCGCCAGTTGGCTGGACTGGGGCCGCCTGGACTTCGAAGGCGCCCTGCAATGGGCCCTTGCCAACGCCCCGCAGCAACCCATCCAGGTGGTGGCGCACAGCGTCGGCGGCTTCCTGGTCGGCCTGGCCCCTTCCAACCACCTCATCCAGCGCGTGTTCAGCATGGGCGCGCAGTTCGCCCACTGGCGCGACTACCACCCGCAGCGGCGCCTGCGCATGCTGCTCAAGTGGCACCTGGCGATGCCGGTGCTCAGCGGCCTGTTCGGCTACTTCCCGGCCAAGCGCCTGGGCTGGATGGAAGACACGCCCCACGGCGTGGTGCGCGACTGGACGCACCGCGCCCCGCGCTTCGAGGACGCCTACCGGCGCGGCCCGCGGGCCATGTCGGCGGAAGAACGCAGGCGCCTGGTCGAAGGCTTCGCCGGGCTGCGCGGCGACACCCTGGCCCTGAGCGTGACCGACGACGAATTCGGCACCGGCCCGGCCATCCAGCGCCTGCTCGACTACTACCGCAACAGCCGCTGCCTGCACCTGCGCCTGCCGCCCCGGGCCATGGGCTTCGCCGGCATCGGCCACTTCGCCTTCTTCCACAGCCGCTTCCAGGACAGCCTCTGGCCCATCGCCCTGCGCTGGCTGCGCGACGGCGAGCTGGACGACAGCCTCGCCGCCTACCTGGTGCACCCGGGCCGGCGCCATCCGACGCCGGCCTGACAGCGAAATTCCCCAGGCAAATCAAGGCACTGCCCGACCGAAGGCAGTGATATCCCTTGGCCATTACACAAGACTGTCACATGGCTTTCATATGCTCTGCGCGTCCGAAACCCGCTCGCCAGAGCATCACAGCAGTCCGTGGTAGCCCGTGATGAAGACACTCCAAGCCCTCCTCGGCCGATTCGCCCGCTGGGAGCCCCTGCGGCGCCTGCGCATCGGCCAGCGTACCCTGCTCTGCTTCCTCTTCAGCGCGGTGCTGCTGGGAAGCGTCGGCGCCTATTGCCTGTACCAGATGGCGGCCATCCGCGCCCAGGGCGAGGCCATCGACAGCGACCAGCTGCCGAGCATCGCCCTGGCCGACAGCATCGCCCTCAACCTCGCCCAGCTGCGCGTGCGCTCCATGCAGCAGGTGGCCAACCCCGAGCCCATGGTGCGCAGCGGCAACAAGGTGATCATCGAGCAGCTGGCCCTGGACATCGAACAGGAATTCCGCGACTACCAGGCGCTGATCAGCGACGACACCGAGCGCGGCGCCATCGAGGCGCTGCACCAGGCCTTCGGCCAGTTCATCCAGACCATCCGCGAGGAACAGCAACTGCTGGAGCAGCAGAAGCTGGACGAGGCGCGCACCCTGCTGATCGCCAACATCGACCAGCAGGGCGAAGCCATCGACACCCAGGTGCAGCTGCTGCGCGAGCTCAACCGCCAGGCCGCGGACAGCGCCACCAGCGCGGCCGCCAGCGCCTATACCCAGGCCCTGCGCATCGTCTGGGCGGCCCTGGGCGGCGCCCTGCTGGTCACCCTGCTGCTGGCCTGGCGCCTGACGCGCAGCCTGGTGCGGCCGCTGGCCGAGGCGCTGCAGGTGGCCGAGCGCATCGCCGGCGGCGACCTCAGCCAGGGCGTGCACAGCCGCGGCCGCGACGAGGCGGCACAGCTGCTGGAGCGCCTGGGGCGCATGCGCGACAACCTGCAGGGCACCATCCGCCAGATCGGCGAGGCCGCCGAACAGCTGGCCACCTCCAGCGAGCAGATGAGCATGGTGATGGACGAAGGCAGCCGCGGCCTGCACCAGCAGCACGGCGAGATCGACAACGTCAGCCGCGCCATGAGCCAGATGAGCGCGGCGGTGGGCGACGTCGCCGAGCACGCGCAGAGCACCGCCGCGGTGGCCCGGCGCTCCAACGACGAGGCCCTGGACGGCCAGCGGCAGCTGGCCACCACCCTGGGTTCGCTGCGCGAGCTGGGCGCAGGCGTGCGCCACGCGGCGCAGCAGGCCCAGGGCCTGGCCGAGCAGACGCTGAACATCAGCAAGGTGCTGGACGTGATCCGCAGCGTCGCCGAGCAGACCAACCTGCTGGCACTCAACGCCGCCATCGAGGCAGCCCGCGCCGGCGAGGCCGGGCGCGGCTTCTCGGTGGTGGCCGACGAGGTGCGCGCGCTGGCCAAGCGCACCGGCGACTCCACCCGCGAGATCGAACAGCTGATCGGCGCCATCCAGCAAGGCACCGGGCGCACCGTCGAGGCGCTGCAGCAAAGCGCCGAGCAGGCCGAACACACCCAGGGCCAGGCCAGCGCCGCCGACCGCGCCCTGGCGCAGATCATCGAGGCCGCGCGCAGCATCGACGAACGCAACCGGCGCATCGCCGAATCGGTGGAACACCAGGCCGCCATGGCCCGCGACATCGAGACCAACCTGGGCAACATCCGCGACCTGTCCAACCAGAGCGCCGCCGGTTCGCAGCAGACCAGCAGCGCCAGCCACGAACTGTCGCGCCTGGCCGTGGACCTCAGCGGCCTGGTGCAGCGCTTCCGCCTGTAGAAACGACCGTGCGCCGACCTGCTCTTCGTAGGAGCGAGCTTGCTCGCGAACGGAAGGTACCGGTGACTTCGGCGTGTTCGGCTGACTCCGCTCCCTCTCCCTAACCCTCTCCCTGAAGGGAGAGGGGACCGTTGGGCAGATGCTGATAGTGCGGCGTTAGCCGGCTAGCACAGTGATTACCGGCTGAAACCATTCCTTCTCTCGGCACGAATAAGCCCCCTCTCCCTTCAGGGCGGGGCGCGCAGCCGAGGGCTGGGGAGAGGGCGCTCTTGCACCCAACACCGTAGCCACCGGTAAACTCCATTCGCGAGCAAGCTCGCTCCTACGAAAAGCGCATCGGCGCGGTCGGCAAGACTCTTGCGCCTGGGGTATGCCCATCTGTAGGAGCGCGCCCTGCGCGCGAATCGCGGGCAGGGCCCGCGCCTACACGAGAAGACCAGGTGCCATGACGCCGGATTTGCCCCGGATCAACCCCTTTCGAGCCGCAGCTGGCCTAGACTTGTTCCAACGACACAATGGATAAGGCCCACCCATGGACTCCTTCGGCGTCACCCTCGCAGTCATCATCTTCGGCATGTTCATGCTCGGCATCGGCTTCACCATCCGCGAGCGGGGCGCGGGCGTGCTGCTGATGTGGGTCGGCGTGCTGAGCATGCTGTCGATCATCACCTACCGCATCTACCTCGCCACCTCGGCGGTCTGAGCGCCGCGCCAGCCGTGCATCGCCCGGGCATAGCCGGCCGGGGCGAAGCGCAGGGTCACCCCCAGCATCAGCAGCACCGACAGTGCCAGCAGCGTCCAGGAAGCCTGGAAGCTGCCGGTGGCGTCGCGCAGCCAGCCGGTGACGTAGGGAATGATGCCGGTGATGATGAAGCCGATGCCCTGCACGAAGGCCGCCAGGCTGCCCGCCGGGCCGGGCTCGGCCAGGTGGTCGAGGGTCAGCGTCAGGCTCAGTGCGAAGCAGGCGCCCAGGCCGTAGCCGATCAGCGCCACCCAGGCCGCCGGCAGCCCCAGGGGCGACAGCAGCAGGCCGGCAAAGCCGCCGAGCTGGATCAGCAGGCACAGGCACAGCCAGGGCCGGCGGTCCGCCGAACCACGGCTCAGGGCCGGCATGCTCAGCGCGCCGAGCACCTGGAAAATGGTCATCAGGCCGATCAGTTGGCCGCTGCCCTGGGCGCTCCAGCCCAGTTGCCGGTAGAACATCGGCAGCCAGGCCACCATGCTGGTGTAGCCGCCGTTGATCAGCCCGAAGTACAGCGCCAGCAGCCAGGCCCGGCGGCTGCCGAAGAAGTGTTCGCCACGCCGCGCCACGCTGGGCACCGCCGCCTCGCGCGGGCGCACCAGGGCCCACAGCAGCAGCCCCAATACGGCCAGCGCCACCCAGGCGCCCAGGCCCAGCTGCCAGTGCCCGGAGCCACCGGCCAGCACCGGCGCCAGTACCGCAGCGGTGCCGCCGCCGGCCATCAGCGAGGCCGAGTACAGGCCCATGGCCGCCGGCACCCGCTGCGGGAACCAGCGCTTGACCACCCCCGGCACCAGGGCCTGGATGATCGCCACGCCGGTGCCGGCCAGCACCGCGCTGGCGATCAGCGCCAGGCCGCTGTCCAGCAGCAGGCGCCAGGCGCAGGCCACGGCGATGGCCAGCAGCCCGGCGAGCATGCCGCGGCTCTCGCCCAGGCGCGGGCCCACCCAGGGCAGCGCCAGGGCGAACAGGCCCATGCACAGCACCGGCAGCACGGTCAGCAGCGACGCGCCCTGGAAGCCCAGCCCGGTGGCCTGGCGGATTTCCGCGAGCAAGGGGCCGATGGAAGTGAGGATCGGCCGCAGGTTGATGCCCAGCGCGACTATGACCAGCAGGCCGATCCAGCCGACCCGCGCCTTGTCGCCGCTCACGCCTGGTGCTCCCGCCAGAAGCCGTAGAGCCCCTCCTCGTCTTCCGGGCGCAGCGGCTTGAGCGGCAGCGCCTGCCACTCCACCGGCTGCGCCATCTGCGCGTACACCGCCGCGGTGGACAGCCCGTAGGGCTCGCCGTCGGCGTTGGAATAGGCGTAGTAGGCGGCGCTGACGCCGCTCAGGTGCATGGCCGCCAGGCACATCGGGCACGGGTGGCCGCTGGCGTAGATCACGCAGCCGTCCAGACGCGGACTGCCCAGGACGCGGCCGGCCTCGCGCATGGCCAGCAGCTCGGCGTGGGCGGTGGGGTCGTGGTCCAGGTGGATGCCGTTGGCGGCGCGGGCGAGCACCTCGCCGTCGCGCACCAGCACGGCGCCGAACGGACGGCCGCCGGCCTCGACGTTGGCCCGCGCCAGGGCCAGGGCTTCGCGCATGAATGCCAGGTGTTGCATGGGGAATCCTCCTCAGCGGGGCCCGTGCGGCGCCCCTTCGTCGAAAGGGATTATCCCGGCCTGGCTTTGCATGGTGAAATTAAATGGAAAAATGACTTCCAGTGGATTTCCAAATGCTAGACCCGACCCTGCTGCGCAGCTTCGTCATGGTGGTGGACGCCGGCAACTTCACCCGCGCCGGCGAGTGGCTGCACCTTACCCAGTCCACCGTCAGCCAGCAGATCCTGCGCCTGGAGGAACAGCTCGGCTGCCGCCTGCTGGAACGCGGGCGCCGCCAGGTGCTGCCCACCGAGGCCGGCGAGCGCCTGCTGGGCTATGCCCGGCGCATCCTCCAGCTCGGCGAGGAGGCCCGCGCCGCCCTCGGCGAGGAACACAGCGAGGGCGTGCTGCGCCTGGGCATGCCCGAGGACTTCGCCGGCGAACGCATGATGCCGCTGCTGGCGGCCTTCGCCACGCAGCGCCCACGCCTGCGCCTGGAGGTTTCCAGCGGCCTCAGCCACGAGTTGCTGCGCCAGTACCGCAACGGCGAACTGGACCTGGCCCTAGTCAAGCAATGGGGCGCCGACAGCGACTGCCTGGCGCGCTGGCCCGAGCCGCTGTGCTGGCTGGACAGCGCCGCCAACCCGGCGGCCGCCCGCGAGCCGCTGCCGCTGGTGGCCTTCCCGCTCGGCGCGCTGTACCGCCAGGAGATGATCCACGCCCTGGAGGCCCAGGGCCGGCGCTGGCGCATCGCCTACGGCAGCGCCGCCCTGGCCAGCCTGTCGGCGGCGGTGGCCGCGGGCCTGGGCGTCAGCCTGCTGCCACAGCGCTGCCGGCTGCCGGCGCACCGGGTGCTCGGCGCCGCCGAGGGCTTCGCGGAAATCACCGGCCTGGAACTGGCGCTCTACGCCCGCGCCGACCTGCCCAGCGCCGGCCGCAGCCTGTGCGAACAACTGCGCGAGCTGTGCGCGCCTCCAGGCAGGCGTCGAGCACGGAGGTGAGCAGCGCGATGGCGAGGATGGCCAGGGTCACGGGGATCACCAGCAGCGCCAGCCAGCCGTTGTCCAGCCCGGCCGGCGACCACCAGGGGCAGGCCGAACAACAGCGGGCCGTAGTCGATGCCCGGCTGCATGAGCATGGCGTACATACCCAGGTAGTGCATGCCGCCGATGCCACAGCCCCAAGCGCCGGTGCCTTCAACCAGATGCATTTCCCTGCCGGGGCGCCGCCGGGTTTGCCGCTCGTCGGCCACAACACCTAAGCTGAGCAGGTCCACTCCGCGAGGAACCCCCTTGGCGAACATCCTGCAATCCCTGGCCCTGCCCTGGCGCCGCCTGGCCAACCCCTACACGCGCTACCGCTACGCCGCCTGGATCCACTGCGTGCGCGTCGGCCTGGCGCTGCTGGCCTCCATCCTGCTGACCACCGGCATCGACATCCCCCACGGCCTCTGGGCCTCGGTCACGGTGCTGGTGGTGATGGGCGGGCTGGTGCACCAGGGCACCATCCGCGGCAAGTCCCGCGACCGTATCCTGGGCACCCTGCTGGGCGCCGCCGTGGGCCTGGCGATCATCCTGGTGCACAACCTCAGCGGCTCCAGCGTGCTGGTCTACCTGCTGATGTCGCTGGCCGGCGCCGTGGCCGCCTTCTACGCCATCCGCCGCCCCGGCTACGTGGCGCTGCTGGCGGGCATCACCATGTGCACCGTGGCCGGGCATGGCGACAACAGCATGACCGAGGGCCTCTGGCGCATGCTCAACGTGCTGATCGGCGTGGCCCTGGCGCTGGTCTTCGCGCAGATCTACCCGCTGCGCGCGGTCTACGTGTGGCGCTACCTGCTGTCGGACAACCTGCGCGCCTGCGCCCGCCTGTTCGGCCAGCTCAGCAGCAGCGCCGACTTGCGCGCCGAGCACTTCGCCAGCCAGCTGGAGGAACTGGACCAGCGCCTGGTGGCCTCCCGCGCGCACCTGGCGCCGGTGGCACGGGAAACCGGCATGCCGCTGCGCGAACTGGAACTGATCCAGCGCGCCCACCGGGCCATCATGGGCACCCTGGAATCGCTGCTCGCCTCGCGCCAGTTCGCCGCCCAGGCCGGCGACATCGCCCCGCCGCCCGCCGACCTGGAGCCCATGCGCCAGGCCATCGGCCGTCTGCTGCTGCAATCGGCCCACGCCCTGAAGTTCAGCCGCACCTCGCGCCTGGTCCAGGAATGCCAGGGCAGCGGCCACCTGCCGCCGCGCCCGCAGAGCCTGGCCGGCTCCTTCGAGGTACAGGGCTTCTACTGGCTGACCCTGCGCCTGTACGAGCAGGTGGAACAGCTCTCCGCACAACTGGCCGGCAGCGCCGCGCACTGGAACATCCAGAGCCGCGACCGGGTGCCGGCGCGGTGAGCCTTCGGGCGCCCACTGCGGTGTCGGGAAACTACAGCTCCAATTGCGCCGGCGCTATGCCGAGCGCACTGGCGATGCGCTGTAGCGCGAAAAAAATGACACGTCCGGCAAAAGGCAAGGTCGAAACAGGCGTCAGGTATTCCTGACCGCCCCGATCGGCATCGGGTGAAGCGCCATCCACGGACCCGCAGGCTCGCCCTGCCAAGGCCCTGCGCCCTCAGGTTCATGGTGAACCCATCCAGGAGACAGCCCCATGAAGAAGATCGCCCTCGTCCTCGCCGCCACCCTTGCCCTGCCGCTGGCAGCCATGGCCGACAGCAAGCTCTGCGACGCCAACCTGACGCAGTTGAAGGACTTCATCGCCACGGCCAGCAAGAACGCCACGGGCGTGAAGGTCAACGTGGTCCAGGAGCATATCGACCAGGCCGAGAAGGCCCGCGCCGCCGGCGACTACGAGTCCTGCGTGAACCACACCACCCAGGCGCTGCGCATCATCCGCAAACCGGCCAACCGCTGACCGGGCTCTACCAGTGCGGGAGCTCACACCGGGCTCCCGTCACCCCGCGCCCGGGGCATTGCACGTCGGGCGCCGTTTTTCGCCTCAACCGCAGTTGAGCCCGCGCACTATTTCGCTGTCATCGACATTGATGTTCAGGCGCTGCGAGTTGTATTCCAGTGTCACCGCGTCATGGGGGTGCAGCGCGCGTGCGCTCTGCGCGCCGGAGTCGCGCCGGGCCTGCTCCACCAGCGCCTGGGACAGCGGCTTGCCGACCAGCGACTGCACCGCCCCGGCATTGCAGCGACCGGTTTCGGGCGCGGCGGCGGCCGGGGATTCGGCGGGCTTGTCGGCACTGCTGCAACCGGCCAGCAGGATGGCGCCGAACAGCATGGCCGGCAGGGCTCGATTCAAGGGCATAAAGCCTCCTTGGCTTGAGGGAAAACCGCAACCATAACAAGCCGCGCCGCAGCCGGCCCGGTTTTTGTGTTGCCGGCTGCATCGAATCGGCCCCGGAACGACCGTACGGCGCCCTTTACACAGGATTTACACAGCGCCGGTTACACTTTGCGGGAACAGAATGTCTTAGAAGTATCCGGCCCCCAGGCCGGGAATTTCAGGAGGTAAGACAGATGATTCGCCGGATCCCGCAACTCGCCCTGGTGGTGTGCGCGTCCTTCGCCCTGGCCGGGCAGGCATCGGCCAACAGCAATACCGATGCGGCGGCCATCGGCGCGGTGGTCGGCGCCGTCGTGGGTGGCGCTGTCGTCGCCGGCGCCTCCGCGCCGCCTGCCCCGGTCTACGTGCAACCTGCCCCGCCGCCGGCGGCCTACTATCCGCCGGCCCCGGTGTACTACGCTCCGCCGCCGCCTCCGGTGGCCGTGGTGGTGGCGCCGCCGGTGCGCTATTACCGGCCGGTGTACTACGGGCCGGCATACTATGGGCCGCGTTATTACGGGCCGCCCCATGGTTACTATCGTGGGTATCGGCATTGGTAATCGTGCCTGGGTCTGGAAGAGCGCCGTTTCCTGTTGAAGGGAACGGCGTTTTTTCTGGGGCATGTTTTGTTTGCATCCTGAACCTTGGCCCCGCGTTCCTGACCTTCCCTCGTCATTCCCGCGAACGCGGAAGCCAGTGGCTTGGGGGCTTGGTGTAGCGCGCCGCTCCGAGTCTGCCCGACCGTCTTGTTTCGCCCCCTCGGGCGAGTCCCTTTTGTCAGTCGCCACAAAAGGAACCAAAAAGGCTTGCCCCGACATACGGGCCCGACACAGTCGGGCTACCCTCACGAACTCCCCCGCCACGGAGGCCCGCCCCGAGGGTACGTCCCTGTAGCCCATCGGGGCTCTCGCGACATCCATGTCGCATGACCTCCTGAGCGCCGGTTTCGCTCGGCCTGCTGAAGGGGCGCTCCGGTGCGCTCGGCTATTTCTCTGGAAATCCAAATCGCGGACAAGGTCCGCTCCTACGGTTACAGGAAGCACAGCTTTTCGTAGGATGGCGTTGAGCGAAGCGATACCCATCGCCGTGACCGCATGAGCACCTCGGCAAAAGACAGTTGCTCCTACGGTTCCAGGAAGCACGGGCGTAGGAGCGGACCTTGTCCGCGATTGGATTCACCGGCCACGCCGGACGCCCCGGCGGCACGAACGGCCCCCTCTCCCTCCGGGAGAGGGCTGGGGTGAGGGCAACGGACTGCACCGCCACTCCGCTGCCAACCTGTACTCCGCTCCCCCGCAAATGCCACCCCAATCCCATTCCTGAAAAACACCCCGCCACTCGATGGCCGCCCCGCCAGGCCGTGCCTATTCTTTGAGCATTCCGCCGCTTCGCTCACCGCCCCAGGAGGCCTGCATGGCCGCGACCAGGAAGATGGGCCTCACCGGGCTGACCACCCTGGTGATGGTCAACATGATGGGCTCGGGGATCATCATGCTGCCCTCCAGCATGGCCCAGCTGGGCGCGGTCTCGCTGCTGTCGTGGGTGTTCACCGCCGTGGGCTCCATGGCCATCGCCTACTGCTTCGCCCAGTGCGGCATCTACTGTCCGCGCTCCGGCGGCATGTCCGCCTACAGCGAGGAGGCCCATGGCAAGTCGGCGTTCTTCCTCTGCTCGTACCTGTATTTCCTGTCCCTGGTGATCAGCAACGTCGCCATCAGCCTTTCCGCGGTGGGCTACCTGACGCCCTTCTTCCCCTGGCTGGGCAGCGGCTCGGTGCCCCTGCTCCTCGGGACCCTGGGGCTGATCTGGCTGACCACCCTGGCCAACTTCGGCGGCCCGCGGATCACCGGGCGGCTGGGCTCGGTCACCGTCTGGGGGGTGATCATCCCGGTGGCCGGGCTGGGCTTCTTCGGCTGGTTCTGGTTCCGCCCCGAGGTCTTCGCCGCCGCCTGGAACCCCAACGACCTGCCGGTCGGCCAGGCGATCACCGACAGCATCCCGCTCACGCTCTGGGCCTTCCTCGGCATGGAATCGGCGGCGCAGAACTCCGACGCGGTGGACAACCCCAAGCGCAACGTGCCGCTGGCCTGCCTGCTGGGCACCCTGGGCGCGGCGGTGGTGTACGTGCTGTCCACCACCGTGATCCAGGGCCTGGTGCCCAACCCCGAGCTGGCCAACTCCAGCGCGCCCTTCGCCCTGGCCTATGCGCGGCTGTTCAACGACGGCGTGGGCAACCTGGTCATGGCCCTGGCGGTGATGGCCTGCGTCGGTTCGCTGCTGGGCTGGCAGTTCACCCTGGCCGAGACGGCCAAGGTCACCGCCGCCCAGGGCCTGTTCCCGCAGCTGTTCACCCGCGTCACCAACGCCGGCGCGCCCCTGGCCGGGCTGGTCACCTGCGCGGTGCTGCAGAGCCTGATCGCCCTGTCGACCATCTCGCCCAACGCCACCGCGCAGTTCAACAAGCTGGTGAACCTGGCGGCGGTCACCAACATCATCCCCTACATCACCTCGCTGACCGGGCTGGTGGTGATCCTCTACAAGGCCGGCGTCGGCCTGGAGCTGGTGCGCCGCAACACCGCCGTGATGCTGGTCGCCGCCTGCTACTGCTTCTACGCGCTCTATGCCTCGGGGCTGGAAGCGGTGTTCGGCGCGGCCCTGGTGATGGTGGTCGGCTACCTGCTGTTCGGCTTCATCGCCAAGCGCTTCGTCAAGGCCTACGAGCGCCTCGCCGCGCCGCCGGAGTCGCCATGAACCGCCTGCTCGTTCCCCTGCTCGCGCTGCTGTTGCTGGTGCCCGCCGCCCAGGCCGGCACCCTGGCGCGCATCCAGGCCAGCCATACCCTGACGCTGGGCTTTCTGGCCGACAACGCGCCCTTCTCCGAGGGCGACGAGCGCACGGCCAGCGGCTACGCCATCGACCTGTGCCAGGCGCTGGTCGCCCGCTTGCGCAGCGAGCCGGGCCTGGGCGACCTGCAGGTCCGCTACCGCCCGCTGCCCCTGGAGCAGGCCCTGGAAGCCGTGCACGGCGGCCAGGTCGACCTGTTCTGCAGCCCGCTGGTGGAAACCCTGCAGCGCCGCGAGAGCGTCAGCTTCTCGCTGCCGGTGTTCACCGCCGGCCTCGGGGTGATCCTGCGCCGCGACGCCGACCCCACCCTGCTGGCCGCGCTCAGCGGCGCCCCGCGCGAACGCACCCCGACCTGGCGGGCAACCATCAACCAGGGGCTGAACCGGCGCAGCTTCGCCGTGCTGCGCGGCAGCACCAACCTGCAATGGGCGCAGCAGCAGGCCCGCGCCCTGGGCCTGCAGTCGCGCCTGGAGGAGGTCGCCAGCTACCAGGAAGGCGTCGAGCGCGTGCTGCGCCGCCAGGTGGACGCCTTCTTCGGCGAGCGCCTGTCGCTGCTCAACTACCAGGCCCGTTCGGCTGAAGGCGACCGCCTGCAGGTCTCCGAGCACCTGTTCGAAGTGGCCCGCGTCGCCCTGGCCCTGCCCCGCGACGACGACGCCTTCCGCCTGCTGGTGGACCGCGCCATCAGCGAAACCCTGCGCGGCCCCGGCGGCGAGGCGCTGTACAGCCGCTACTTCGGCCGCCCCTCGGAACAGCAACGCATGCTGCTGCGCCTGTACACCCTGCCCTGAGGCGGCGCAAGGTCCAGGGGACAAGGCCTCGCCTGCCTGCGCAATCGGCTGGCAGGCCTCGCTGATCACCGGCAAGGCCCGGCCGGCGGAGGCGGACTACCGGGCAGTGGCTGAAAGCGTGAGCCGGCTGGTGCTGGGTGCCCTTGCCGTGGATGGTGCGCGGGGGCGGTTGCGGCCTTTTCCGCTTTAGTGGGCGGCGGGCTTTCGTAGGCCGCTCCGGGGCGCTTTTCGTAGGAGCGAGCTTGCTCGCGAATGGGGTTTGCCGGTGGCTACGGTGTTGGGTGCAAGAGCGCCCTCTCCCCAGCCCTCTCCCTGAAGGGAGAGGGGGCTTGTCCGTGCCGAGATAAGGAATGGTTTCAGCCAGTAATCACTGTGCTAGCCGGCTAACACCGAACTATCAGCATCTGCCCAACGCCCCCTCCCTGAAGGGAGAGGAGGCTTGTCTGTGCCGAGAAGAAGCCTGGCTTTAGCCGGCAATCTCTGTGCTAGCCGGCTGACTCCAGAACATCAACCTCTGCCCAACGGTCCCCTCTCCCTTCAGGGAGAGGGTTAGGGAGAGGGAGCGGAGTCAGCCGAACACGCCGAAGTCACCAGTAAACCCCGTTCGCGAGCAAGAACTAGGCGTCCCCCTCGCTCCTACGAAAAGCCACCAGGCACTACACGTCCCCCAGCAAAGCGCGACACCGCACAAAGCACAGCCTGAATCGACGCGCTGACGATGTTGGCATGGCAACCGGCGCCGAAGCGCGTGCCCGCCTCCCCCGGCCAGGCCACTTCCACCAGCGCCAGAGCCTGGGCGTCGGCGCCGCCGCCGAGGCTGCGTTCCTCGTAGCCGTCGATGCGGATCGGCAGGCCCAGGGCCGCCACGGCGGCGTCGATCGGGCCGTTGCCCACGCCCTGCAACTGCCGGCGGCGGCCGTCGGCCAGTTCCACCTCCAGCACTATGCCCTGCCCGCCCTCGGCCTCGAACAGCCGGTGGCCGACGTAGGCCAGGGCGCCGCCGGGCCGCGCCGGGGCCAGGTAGGTCTGGGCGAACAGTTGCCACAGCGCCTCGCTGCTCAGCTCGGTCTCGCTGCTGTCGGCCTGGCGCTGCACGATGGCGCTGAACTCCACCTGCATCCGCCTCGGCATCACCACGCCATGGTCGCGCTGCAGCAGGTAGGCGATGCCGCCCTTGCCCGACTGGCTGTTGACCCGCACGATGCTGTCGTAGGTGCGCCCCAGGTCCCGGGGGTCGATCGGCAGGTAGGGCACCTCCCAGAAGCCGTCCGCGGCCTGGGCGGCGAAGCCCTTGGCGATGGCGTCCTGGTGCGAGCCGGAAAAGGCGGTGAACACCAGGTCGCCGACATAGGGATGCCGTGGGTGGATCGGCAGCCCCGTGCAGGCCTCGGCCACCCGCGCCACGCCGGCGATGTCGGAAAAGTCCAGGCCCGGGTGGATGCCCTGGGTGTAGAGGTTCAGCGCCAGGGTCACCAGGTCGAGGTTGCCGCTGCGCTCGCCGTTGCCGAACAGGCAGCCCTCCACCCGCTGCGCGCCGGCCAGCAGCGCTTGCTCGGCGCAGGCCACGCCGGTGCCGCGGTCGTTGTGCGGGTGCACCGACAGCACCACGTGCTCGCGGCGCTCCAGGCGCTGGTGCATCCACTCGATCTGGTCGGCGAAGACGTTGGGCGTGGCCACTTCCACGGTGGTCGGCAGGTTGACGATGATCGGCCTTCCGGGGCCGGCGTCCCAGGTGCGGATGGCGGCGTTGCACATGCGCAGCGACACCTCCAGCTCGGCCATGCAGAAGGTCTCCGGCGAGTACTGCAGCACCCATTCGGTCTGCGGGTGCGCCGCCACCTTCTCCTTCAGCAGTTGCACGTGGCGCACCACCAGTTGCTCCACCTCGTCCACCGACAGGCCGAACACCACGCGCCGCCACACCGGGGCGATGGCGTTGTACAGGTGCACGATCACCCGCCGCGCGCCGGCCACGGCGCGCACGGTCTCGTCGATCAGGTCCTCGCGCAGCTGGGTCATCACCATGGGCGTGACGTCGTCGGGGATGCCGCCCTCGTCGATCAACTGGCGGATGATCGCGAAGTCGGTGCGCGAGGCGGCCGGGAAGCCCACCTCGATCTCCTTGAAGCCCAGCCGCACCAGTTCGGCGAACAGGCGCAGCTTGCGCTCGCGGTTCATGGGTTCGAACAGCGCCTGGTTGCCGTCGCGCAGGTCGGTGGACAGCCACACCGGGGCCTGGGCGATGGTCTGCGACGGCCAGCGGCGGTTGGGCAGGTCGATGGCGGGGAACGGGCGGTACTTGGTTTGTGGGTTCGCTTGCATGGTCTGGCCTCGAACGGGTGTTCGGGCCCAGCATAGGCGGGGCGCAGCCGTCCAACTCGCGCCAAAGGGTCCATCGTTGTCGCGAAAGGGTCATCCTGCGCTAAGCTCGCCCTTCCCCCGCAACGGACGCGCCCCATGGTCGACCACGCCAGCCTGCCCTACGAATCCCTGGAGATGCCGGTCACCGGCGTCGCCATCGACTACCCCAGCGGCCACGTGGTGCCGCCCCACAGCCACCCGCGGGCGCAGCTGATCTACGCCATCGAGGGCGTGCTGGTGGTGGAGACCCCGGCCGGGCGCTGGGTGACGCCACCGACCCGCGGCGTCTGGCTGCAGGCGGGCGTCGAGCACTCGCTGCGCATGCGCGGCGTGACGCGGGTACGCAGCCTGTTCGTCAACCCCGACGCCATCGACGGCCTGCCGGTCGGCGACTGCGTGATCGACGTGTCGCCGCTGCTGCGCGAACTCATCCAGGCCGCCACCCAGGTGCCCGGGCGCTACGCCAGCGACAGCCGCGACGGCCGCCTGATGCGCTTCCTGCTCGACGAACTGCGCAGCCTGCCGGTGCTGCCCTTCCACCTGCCCTGGCCGGACGACGAGCGCATCGCCCGGGTCTGCCGCGCCCTGGCGGAAAACCCGGCGCAAGGCAGCAGCGCCGAGCACTGGGCCGAGCAACTGGCGATGAGCCCGAAGACCTTCCACCGCCGCTTCCAGCGCAGCACCGGCATCACCTTCGGCCGCTGGCGCCAGCAGGCGCGCCTGCTGCTCTCCCTGGAAGCCCTGGCCCAGGGCCTGCCGGTGCTGGAAGTGGCGCTGCAGCACGGCTACGACAGCCAGAGCGCCTTCGCCGCGGCCTTCCGCAGGCAGTTCGGCGTGGCGCCTTCGGCCTTCTACCGCTGACCTGGACGTAGGGCGCATAACCGTTCGCGGTTATCCGCCGATACACCGAGGCCACGATCGACGCCAAGGTCGGCCCCGGAGCCGCCGGGAATCGAGGCCAAACGGCGGATAACGCCGTAGGCGTTATGCGCCCTACGCCCCGGCCCCGGCGTTGTCCGCTGTGCGGTCCCGCGCGGATGACGCCACCGGCCCCGGCGGGTAAGCTGCCGCCCCTCGTCCCACCCGCAGAAGAGGCCCCCATGGCTGACAACGACCTCACCTTCCTCCCCGACGCCGACCCGCAGTCGATTTCCTCCGACGTCGCCGGCTTCGGCGGCCTGCTGGTCTCCACCCAGATCCCCACCCGCGAGGACGGCAGCCTGGAGCTGGGCGGCATCGTCGAGCAGAGCGAATGCACCCTGCGCGCGCTGAAAAGCGCCCTGGAACGCGCCGGCAGCTCCATGGAACGCGTGCTGCACCTGACCATCTACCTCACCGACATGGCCGACCGTGCCGCCTTCAACGAGGTCTACCAGCGCTTCTTCGCCAAACCCTGGCCGGTACGCGCCGCCGTCGGCGTGGCCGCCCTGGCGGTGGAAGGCATGCGCGTGGAAGTCACCGCGCTGGCCGCCAAGGCCTGATGCCGCTGCGACGCCGCCCGGCACCCCGCCGGACGGCGCCGCCATCGGGCAGCGCACGGGTGCCGCGCCGGCGTTTCGCCGCTACAATGCGCGCCTTGCCGTGTCACGCCTGATGAAGAAGAAACCATGTCCCTGCCCAAGAACCATCTGGAACTGCTCAGCCCTGCCCGCGATGCGAGCATCGCCCGCGAGGCCATCCTGCATGGAGCCGATGCCGTGTACATCGGCGGCCCGAGCTTCGGCGCCCGGCACAACGCCTGCAACGAGGTGAGCGACATCGCCCGGCTGGTGGAATTCGCCCACCGCTACCACGCGCGCATCTTCGTCACCCTCAACACCATCCTCCACGACGACGAGCTGGAACCGGCCCGCGCGCTGATCCACCAGCTCTACGACGCCGGCGTCGACGCGCTGATCGTGCAGGACCTGGGCGTGCTCGACCTGGACATCCCGCCGATCGAGCTGCACGCCAGCACCCAGACCGACATCCGCACCCTGGGCCGGGCCAAGTTCCTCGACCAGGCCGGCTTCTCCCAACTGGTGCTGGCCCGCGAGCTGAACCTGAAGGAAATCCGCGCCATCGCCGACGAAACCGACGCGGCCATCGAGTTCTTCATCCACGGCGCGCTCTGCGTGGCCTTCTCCGGCCAGTGCAACATCTCCCACGCGCAGACCGGGCGCAGCGCCAACCGCGGCGACTGCTCCCAGGCCTGCCGCCTGCCCTACACCCTGAAGGACGACCAGGGCCGCGTGGTGGCCTTCGAGAAGCACCTGCTGTCGATGAAGGACAACAACCAGAGCGCCAACCTCAGCGCCCTGGTCGACGCCGGCGTGCGCTCGTTCAAGATCGAAGGGCGCTACAAGGACATGGGCTACGTGAAGAACATCACCGCCTACTACCGCCAGCGCCTGGACGGCATCCTCGCCGAGCGCCCGGACCTGGCCCGCGCCTCCAGCGGCCGCACCGAGCACTTCTTCCTGCCCGACCCGGACAAGACCTTCCACCGCGGCAGCACCGACTACTTCGTCAATGAGCGCAAGGTGGACATCGGCGCCTTCGACTCGCCGACCTTCACCGGCCTGCCGGTGGGTGTGGTGGAAAAGGTCGGCAAGCGCGACCTGATCGTCGCCACCGAGCAGCCGCTGTCCAACGGCGACGGCCTCAACGTGCTGGTCAAGCGCGAGGTGGTGGGCTTCCGCGCCAACATCGCCGAGCCGAAGGGTGAATTCGAGGAAGACGGCGAGAAGCGCTATCGCTACCGCGTCGAGCCCAACGAGATGCCCGAGGGCCTGTACCGCCTGCGCCCCAACCACCCGCTGTCGCGCAACCTCGACCACAACTGGCAGCAGGCCCTGCTGAAGACCTCCGCCGAGCGCCGCGTCGGCCTGTCCTGGCTGGCCCGCCTGCGCGAGGAACGCCTGGAGCTGACCGCCACCAGCGAGGAAGGCGTGAGCGTCAGCGTCGCCCTGGACGGCCCCTTCGGCGCGGCCAACAAGCCGGAACAGGCCCTGGAGCAACTGCACGACCTGCTCGGCCAGCTGGGCACCACCCAGTACCACGCCGAGCGCATCGAGCTGGACGCGCCGCAGGCGTACTTCATCCCCAACTCGCAGCTCAAGGCCCTGCGCCGCGAGGCCATCGAGGCGCTCACCGCCGCCCGCGTCGCCGCCCACCCGCGCGGCAGCCGCAAGGCCGAGAGCAACCCGCCGCCGGTGTACCCCGAGGCGCACCTGTCGTTCCTGGCCAACGTGTACAACCACAAGGCCCGCGAGTTCTACCACCGCCACGGCGTGCAACTGATCGACGCGGCCTACGAGGCCCACGAGGAAGCCGGCGAGGTGCCGGTGATGATCACCAAGCACTGCCTGCGCTTCTCCTTCAACCTGTGCCCGAAGCAGGCCAAGGGCGTCACCGGCGTGCGCACCAAGGTCGCGCCCATGCAGCTGGTGCACGGCGACGAGGTGCTGACGCTGAAGTTCGACTGCAAGCCCTGCGAGATGCACGTGATCGGCAAGATGAAGGGCCACATCCTCGACCTGCCGCAGCCGGGCAGCGCGGTCAGCCAGGTGGTCGGCCAGATCAGCCCGGAAGACCTGCTCAAGACCATCCGCCGCGCGCCGCACTGAGGCGCCGACACGACAGCGCGGGGCGGCCCCATGACCGCCCCGCCGCTGTTCAGCCCGCCGGCTGCCCGCGCTCCTTGAGGAGTTGGCGGATGATCGCCTCCTGCCCCTGGTAGTCGCCTTCGCCCACGTGCTGGTAGCGCACGTGGCCCCTGGCATCGATGAAGTAGTGCGCCGGCCAGTACTGGTTGGCGAAGGCGTTCCAGATGCGGTACTGGTTGTCCAGCGCCACCGGGTAGTGGATGTCGTTGCGCGCCACGGCCTTCGCCACGTTCGCCGGGATGCGTTCGTAGGGATACTCCGGGGTGTGCACGCCGATCACCACCAGGCCCTGGTCGGCATACCGCTTCGCCCACTGGTTGACATACGGCAGCGTATGCTGGCAGTTGATGCAGTCGTAGGTCCAGAAGTCCACCAGCACCACCTTGCCGCGCAGCGCTTCGCTGGTCAGCGGCGCGCTGTTGAGCCACTGCACGGCGCCGTCCAGGCTGGGCATGGCGCCCAGGTCGGCCAACTGGTCGGCGGCATTGGCGCTGGGCATCAGCTTGTCGAGCAGCTTGGGCACACCATCCAGAACTTTGTGCTCCAGCACGGCCAGGGTGCGCGAGGCGCCGGAACCCAGCAGTTGCGCGCTGGCGCCGCTGCCGATGACCACCACCGCCAGCAGGGCCAGGGCCCCTGCCCCGCGACGCAGCCACTCCAGCGCACCCAGCGACGGGCGCAGGCGCTGGTACAGGCCGCGACCGAGGAACAGCGCGGCGCCCAGGGCGACGGCGCTGCCCAGCCCATAGGCGAACAGCAGCAGGCTGGTGGACGCATTGGGCCCCTGGAGCATGGCGCCGGAGAGGATCAGCCCGAGTATGGGCCCGGCGCAGGGCGCCCACAGCAGGCCGGCGGCGAAGCCCAGCAGCCAGGCGGAAAGCGCCGGCGGCAGGCCGCGGGCCTGGCCGTGCAGGCGGTCGCCCAACCAGGCCCAGGGCCGCGAAATCCAGGTGCCGAAGCGTGGCGACAGCAAGGCCAGGGCGGACAGCCCGAGCAGCCCCAGGGCCAGGTAGCGGCCGACCTCGCTGGCCTCCACCACCCAGGCGCTGGACACCGCCGCCAGGCTGGCCAGCACGGCGAAGCCGCTGGCCAGGCCCGCCAGGGTCAGCAGCGGCGACCAGGCCGGGCCGCCGGCGCGCTGCAGCAACAACGGCAATACGGGAAGGATGCAGGGGCTGAGCAGGGTCAGCACCCCGCCGAGAAAGGCGACGATCAGCATGGGAATCTCCTTTTGAAGGGGGCTGGAGCGGCAGGGCCATCCCTGGCCGGGGCGGCGTGCATCAACCGCCTTCGTTGCAGTCGCTGGAGAACTTCTGGTAGGCCAGGCTGTGGGGCTGGCCGTTGGAGTCCAGGTAGTCCATGCGCGCCTGCACCACCTGGCAGCTGCCGGGGTCTTCGTGCAGGGCCAGGACCTTCTTCACGTCCAGCTGCTGACCGTAGTGGTATTGCTCCACCGGCGCGGGGGCGCTGGCGGCGAAGCTGGCCAGGGGCGCGGCGAAGGCGAACAGGGCGGCGGCAAGGGTCAGGGTTTTCATGGCGGTGTCCTCAGTGTGGGTTCGTGGCGCGGAGGCCTTGTGCCTTCCGCTTGGTGCCCATTTCACCCGCCGCGGGTATCCCGCCTGTGTCCGCCGCCGCCCGCGAATGCCGCCCCAGGTATCGGCGCGGCGAATAGATACACTGGTATACAAACCCTGGCGGGAATGCGCCGCCTTGCTCTATACACTTGCCCCAACGAACGCACCGATTGGGGAACCACCATGGAACATGTCGATCACGTCCTGATCGTCGACGACGACCGCGAGATCCGCGAGCTGGTCGGCAACTACCTGAAGAAGAGCGGCCTGCGCGTCAGCCTGGCCGCGGACGGCCGGCAGATGCGCGCCTTCCTCGAAGCCAACGCGGTGGACCTGATAGTGCTGGACATCATGATGCCCGGCGACGACGGCCTGAAGCTGTGCCGCGAGCTGCGCGTGGGCAAGCACAAGGCCACCCCGGTGCTGATGCTCACCGCGCGCAACGACGAAACCGACCGCATCATCGGCCTGGAAATGGGCGCCGACGACTACCTGACCAAGCCCTTCTCCGCCCGCGAGCTGCTGGCGCGGATCAACGCCGTGCTGCGGCGCACGCGCATGCTGCCGCCGAACCTGTCGATCACCGAGAGCAGCCGGCTGATCGGCTTCGGCCCCTGGCGCCTGGACACCAGCGCGCGCCACCTGCTGGACGCCGAAGGCACCCTGGTCGCCCTGAGCGGCGCCGAGTACCGCCTGCTGCGGGTGTTCCTCGACCACCCGCAGCGGGTGCTCAGCCGCGAGCAACTGCTGAACCTGACCCAGGGCCGCGAGGCGGACGTCTTCGACCGCTCCATCGACCTGCTGGTCAGCCGCCTGCGCCAGCGCCTGCGCGACGACGCCCGCGAGCCGGACTGCATCAAGACGGTACGCAACGAAGGCTACGTCTTCTCGCTGCCGGTGCAGCTCATCGAACCCGCCGAGTGACCGCCATGCCCCGCACCCTGGCAGCGCGCCTGGCGCTGATCTTCCTCACCGGGCTGGTGCTGGCCTACGGCCTGTCCTTCAGCTCGCAGTTCTACGAACGCTACGTCAGCGCGCGGAGCATGATGCTCGGCAACCTGGAAAGCGACGTGAGCACCGCCGTGGCCCTGCTCGACCGCTTGCCGGCGAACGAGCGCGAGCAGTGGCTGCCCATGGTCGACCGCCCCAACTACCGCTACCGCCTGGACGAAGGCGAACCCGGCCAGGCCATGGACATGGCCCGGGCGCCCATGGCCGCAAGCAGCATCGAGAGCGCCATCGGCTCGCGCTACGCCCTGCGCTTCGAAACCCTCCCCGGCCCGGCCGCGCACTTCCAGGCGCACCTGCGCCTGGCCGACGGCAGGCCGCTGACCATAGACGTCACCCCGCGCGGGGTGGCGGCGGTGGCGCGCTGGCTGCCGGTGGTGCTGATGCTGCAGCTGGCCGTGCTGCTGGTCTGCACCTGGCTGGCGGTGCGCACCGCGATCCGCCCGCTGACGCGCCTGGCCCAGGCCGTCGACCATCTCGACCCGGACACCCCGGCCGCGCCGCTGGACGAGAACGGCCCCAACGAAGTGGCCTACGCCGCCCGCGCCTTCAACGCCCTGCAAGGCCGCATCGGCGACTACCTGAAGGAGCGCATGCAGTTGCTGGCGGCCATCTCCCACGACCTGCAGACGCCCATCACGCGCATGAAACTACGCGTCGAGCAGATGGAGCCGTCGCCGGAAAGCGAGCGCCTGTGGAGCGACCTGGAAGAAATGCAGCACCTGGTCCGCGAAGGCGTGGCCTACGCCCGCAGCATGGACGGCGCCAGCGAGGCGCAGCGCCGCGTCGACCTCGACGCCTTCCTCGACAGCCTGGTGCTCGACTACCAGGACGCCGGCCAGCAGGTCAGCCTGCAAGGCCGCGCCGGCGTGCCCCTGGAAACCCGCCCCCACGCCCTGCGCCGGGTGCTGGGCAACCTGCTGGACAACGCCGTGAAATTCTCCGGCGCCGCGCAGCTGGAAGTGGACCGCGAGGACGGCAAGCTGTGTATCCGCGTGCTCGACCGCGGCCCGGGCATCGCCGAGGAAGAACTGGAAGAAGTCCTCAAACCCTTCTACCGCGTGGAAAGCTCGCGCAACCGCAGCACCGGCGGCACCGGCCTGGGCCTGGCCATCGCCCACCAGCTGAGCCAGGCCCTGGGCGGCCGCCTGACCCTGGCCAACCGCGACGGAGGCGGCCTGTGCGCGCAACTGGAACTGCCGCTCCCGGCCTGAGCGAGCGTACAAGCCGATACAAGGCGGCCCCCGGCGGGACACATCCGGGACAAGCCGCCTTGCCAGCATGGCTCCACCCGCCGACCAACCGGCCCAAGGAGACACCGCCATGCAAAGCACCCTCGCCACCACCCTGCGCCCCCTCGACCGCCTCGGCGCCTGGGGCGCCGACATCCCCCTGCGGCTGTTCCTGGCCTGGGAATTCCTCGAATCCGGCCTGGAGAAGTGGAACGGCGAAAACTGGTTCGCACAAATCCACGACGCCTTCCCCTTTCCCTTCGACCGCCTGCCGGCGAGCCTGGACTGGCAAATCTCCCTGTGGGCCGAACTGATAGCCCCGGCGCTCCTGCTGCTGGGCCTGGGCACCCGCTTCGCCTCGGCGGTGCTGATGGTGCTGACGCTGGTAGCCATCGCCGCCGTGCACTGGCCGGCGCACTGGTCCAGCCTGGGCGAACTGGCCATGGGCTACTCGATCAGCGATAACGGCTACGGCAACTACAAGCTGCCGCTGATCTACCTGGTGGCGCTGCTGCCGCTGCTGCTCAAGGGGGCCGGGCGGTTGAGCCTGGATGCGTGGTTGGGGCGGCGGTTTGCGTAGGCTGCCGCACAGCACTGACGAACCCGCCGCATGGCGGGTTCTTTTTTTCCTGGTGTCGTTGGTGCTGGGTTTAAGAACGCCCTCTCCCCAACCCTCTCCCTGAAGGTAGAGGGGGCTGTCCCGTGCGCTTTGGAAGCTCGGCGCTGTCCTTTTACCGCTGCCCTGCGGGCTTCCAGAAGGCGTAGGAGTGAGCTTGCTCGCGAACCGCGACGTATCAGGATGACTCCGAATCCTCCGGCCACTCAGGACGGCCCCCTCTCCCCCTGGGAGAGGGCTGGGGTGAGGGAACGGAGGCGATCCGAAAAGCCCTCGCCAACGGTAAACACCCTTCACCAGCAATCTCCAAGCCCTCGCCTCCCCAAAACGAAAAAGCCCGCGCACCTGACCAGGCACGCGGGCTTTCCAATCATCACCTCACCCCATCACGGAACCTCGAAAGTCACCTCGATATTCCCCCGGGTAGCCCGGGAATACGGGCAGATCTGGTGCGCCGTCTCCACCAGCTTCGCCTTGTCCCCGGCGGCCAGCCCCGGCAGTTCCACCGTCAGCCTGGCCGCCAGGGCGAAGCCGCTGCCGTTGTCGGTGGTGCCCAGGGTCACGTCGGCGGCCACCGCCACGTCGGCCGGCAGGCGGATCTCCAGTTTCTGCCCGGCGCGGCGCAGGGCGCCGATGAAGCAGGCGGACCAGCCCACGCCGAACAGCTGCTCGGGGTTGCTGCCGGGGCGGCCGGAGCCGGGTGGGCTCAGGCGCACGTCCAGCTCGCCGTCGCTGGAGCTGCCGCGGCCGTCTCGGCCTCCGGTGGTGCGGGTGTGGGCGGTGTAGAGGATGCTGTCCAGGATGTCGGTCATCGCGGTGTCTCCTTGGGGGCTGGGGAAGGCTGTCGGCGGTGGGTGGCGCACAGGTTGCGCGTGCCGAGCACCACGCCTTGTGCGTGAAGGCTGAGCAGCAGGGCCAGGCCCTGCTGCAGGACGGGTTCGGGGTCGGCGCCGATGGCTTCGGCCAGCGCCTGCAAGTGCTCGCGACCGCTCAATTGGCGGTCGCGCAGCGACTCCAGCAGCGCGTGGGCCAGCGGCGCCAGGCGGGCGAAATACACCTGCCGGTCGTCGCCGCGACGGGCCAGCAGCAGGGTCGGCTGCTCCGGCGGCTGCTCGGGCAGGTGGCCGGGGCCCAGTTCGCTCACCGGCCAGGCGTAGGTCAGCGGCCAGGCCAGGGACGACAGCAGCGGCACGCCGTGCAGCAGGTTGCCCTGGGGATCGTGGGCCGGCTCCTGGCTGTCGCTGAGCAACAGTGCGGTCTCCACCCATTCGTAGTGCGCCAGCTCGGCAGCCCAGGCTGGCGCGTCTATCCCGCCCTGTTCGAGGAAGGCGACGAACTCGCCGGCCAACTCGGTGAACAGCGGCGTCTGGCAGCGGTAGTCGGCATAGAAGGCTTCCGTCAGCGCCTGCCAGTGGGCCTCGGCCAGGCTGGCGCGCAGCACCGGGAAGCTGCCGGCCAGCAGCGACTGCACGTTGCCCAGGAACAGCTGGCGGTACACCGCCAGGCGCCGCGCCTCGATGCCCGGCGGTGGCGCGTTGCGCTGCGGGTCGCGGATGTACCGGGCCAGTTGCAGTTGCTGCTCGCGCAGGGTGTCAGCCATGGCGTACCTCCCGCGGTGCGGCGGCGCCTTGCAGGGTGCGGATGTGCTCCACTTCCGCCAGCAGCTCGGCCAGCGGCGGGAGGTTGAAGTCACGCTCCAGCAGCGTCGGCACCAGGCCGCAGTGGGCATAGGCCTGCGCCAGCAGGTTCCACACCGGCTGTTGCACGCTGGCGCCGTGGGTGTCGATCTTCAGGTCCGGCGCCTCGTCGTAGTGCCCCGCCACATGGATGCAGGCCACCCGCTCGGCGGGCACCTGGGCAAGGAAGGCGGCGGCGTCGTAGCCGTGGTTGCAGGCGTTGACCACCAGGTTGTTGACGTCCAGCAGCAGGTCGCAGTCGGCTTCCGCCAGCACGGCCCGCAGGAACTCGATCTCGCTCAGCGCCTGGTAGGGCGCGGCGTAGTAGGAAATGTTCTCCACCGCGATGCGCCGCCCCAGCACGTCCTGGACCTGGCGGATGCGCTCGGCGACGTGGCGCACCGCCTCGTCGGTGAAGGGCAGCGGCAGCAGGTCGTAGAGCTGGCCGTCGTCGGCGCAGTAGCTCAGGTGCTCGCTGAACAGGCCGACGCGGTGGCGGTCGAGAAACTGCCGGGTGCGCCGCAGCAGCTCCAGGTCCAGCGGTCCGGGGCCGCCGAGGGACAGCGACAGGCCGTGGCAGGCCAGCGGGAAGCGTTCGGCGAGCTGCGCCAGGCCGTCGCCGTAGGCACCGCCGACGCCGATCCAGTTGTCCGGCGCGCATTCGAGGAAGTCCACGGCGGTGGCGGGCACCGCCAGCAGCTCGGGCAGCAGCGAGCGACGCAGGCCGAGGCCAGCCCCGCGCAATAGGGAATGGGCATTCATGGCAAGGCTCCGCGGAGGGGGAACGCCCTCCCGGCAGGGAGGGCTGGGTGGCGCGTCCGGCTTAGTGGCGGTCGCCCTGGAACCTGGCGAACAGCCCGGCCGGCATTGGCTTGCCGTTGGATTCGAAGACGTTCTTCAGGTGCTGGTAGGCCTCGGCTTCGGAGATGAAGCCGTCGTGGTCGGCGTCGATCCCGTCGAAGTCGCCGGCGCGGTCCCTGGCCACGGCCAGGAACTCGTCGCGCGAGACCTTGCCGTCGTGGTCGCTGTCGGTGCGCGTGAAGGAAGCGTCGCCGCACTTGCCCTCCCCGCACTTGCCTTCAGCCTGGGTGACCTTGGCCTTGCTGGCGCCGCACTTGCCTTCGCCACACTTGCCCTCCCCGGCCTTGTCGGCGGCGGCGAGTTGGTAGCCCTGCGGCAGCGCCTCGACGGCGAAGGCCGAGGTGGCCAGGTTGGCGCCGCCCACCAGGGCGATGGCGAGCAGGCCGATGCGGGTCTTGGTCTGGATCGGGTTACGGGACATGGGTGTTTCTCCGATGCTGGGCGCTTGGGGCGCGGGTCTGGGGCTTGGTCGGACCGGGATGCGCGAGGGGCTGGCTTTCCGAGCCCGCCGGGTGTCGCGTCCGGGTGTGGCCATTTGGCCCGCGCCATGTATCGGTGGCGTATCGGAGGGGGGTTGGGTTTGTATGCGTGCCTTGCGGAGGGGTGGGTTGGATACATTGGGATACAGCGGCTTGGGGGTGGCTGGCGATGTGGGGGGTCAAGAGCCCCTCACCCCAGCCCTCTCCCGGAGGGAGAGGGGGCCGTTCGGCGTGGGTGGATAACACGGCGTCAGCCGGGAGGTTCGTAGGGCGAATAACCGCTCGCGGTTATCCGCCGTTGGCCGTGCCACCGGGATGTCCGGCGTGGCCGGCGAATATGACGCCACGTAGGATGGTGTTGAGCGAAGCGATACCCATCGCCGCGGCAGCATGGGTTTCGCCAAGGCTCAACCCATCCTACGAAAAGCGCCTCGGTGCAGTCGGCAAGACAGTTGCTCCTACGGTTCCAGGGAAACACGGGCCGTAGGCCACGCCGGACGCCCCGGTGGCACGGGCAGCCCCTCCCCCCACAAAACCCCAACCTCAGAAGTTGTAACTCACCGAAGCCGTCACATTGCGCGACGGCCCATAGAAACCGGACCCACCGCTATACAAGCTCATCAGATACTTGCGATTGGTCAGGTTGTTCAGGTTCAACGACGCACTCCAGTGCTTGTCGATGTCATAGCTCCCCATCAAATCCACCAGCGCATAGGCGTTCTGCCGCACACGGCTGTCGTCGTCGAGCTGGATCGCGCTCTGCCAGCTCACCCGGGTGCCGACCTTGGCCTGGGGCAGGCCGGGCAACTGGTAGGTCAGGCTGCTGCGCAGGCTGTGGCTGGGCACGTACTGGCGCGCCTTGTGGCCGTCCGGGTCCTCGATGTGCACGTAGGTGTAGCCACCCTGCAGTTGCAGGCCGGGGGCCAGCTGGCCGCTGGCTTCCAGCTCCGCGCCGCGGCTCTTGAAGTCCTCGCCGTTGTAGATGGTCTCGCCGCCGGGCAGGCTCTGGTCGGTGGCCTCGGCGACGTTGCGCTGGTCGGTCTTGAACAGCGCGGCCGACACGCTCAACTGGTCGTCGAGCAGGCTGCCCTTGATGCCGGCCTCGTAGCTCTTGCCCTCCAGCGGCTCGAGCACCTTGCCCTGGGCGTCCATCACATACTGCGGGTTGAAGATCTTGGTGTAGCTGGTGTACAGCGAATACTGCTCGTCGAGGTCGTAGACCACGCCGGTGTACGGCGTCACCTCGCCGTGGATGCGCACGTCGCGGGCGCTGCCGTAGTCGGTGCCGTCGCTGTCGACGCTGAGCATGCGCGCGCCGAGGATCCAGTGCAGCTGGTCGGTGAGGTTCAGCCGCGTGCCGGCGTAGACGCTCTTCTGCCGGTCGGTGAAGCGCGCCATCTCGATGGTGTCGTTGGTGTAGGTCAGGCTCGGCCTGGGCACCGCGCCGCTCAGGGTCTGGCCCAGGTCGGCGTCCATGAACTCGTCTTCGTTGTTGTAGTAGCCGCGGTCGCTGTGCCGCGAACGACCGTAGTCCACGCCCAGGGTCAGCTCGTGCTGGCGCCCGCCGAGGCTGAACGGGCCGCTCAACTGGGCCTCGCCCAGCAGTTGCTTCTCGCCGGAATGGCTGTGGCTGGGGTCGGCCAGCCAGGGCGTGTCGGCGTCGTTGGCCATCAGGTAGTACATGTCCGCCTGCTGGCTCTGGTCCACGCCGGTGACGTTGAGCTTGCCCTTCCAGCCGCCGCCGAAGTCGTGGGCCAGCTCGACGAAGGCGCGCTGGGTGTGCACGTCCCAGTAGGTCCAGTCCTGGCCGATGTTGGCGCCGCGGCGGCTGTAGTGGATCAGGTTGCCGGCCTGGTCGGTCAGCGGCAGCGCGCCCCAGCTGCTGCCGTTGGAGTTGCTCTTGTTGTCGGAGAAGCCGACCGTCAGGGTGTCCGCCTCGGAGAGGTCGAAGGCCAGCATGCCGCTGAGCACGTTCTTCTCGTGGGAGTAGCGGTCCAGGTAGGAATTGCCGGTCTCGTTGGCGTAGATGAAGCGGCCGCGCACCTTGCCCGAGTCGGTCAGCGGGCCGGAGGCGTCGAGGTCGATGCGCCGGGTGCCCCAGGAGCCCACCGACAGCTTCACCTGCGCCTGCGGTGTGTAGGTCGGGCGCTTGCGGATGAAGTTGACGGTGGCCGAGGGGTTGCCGGTGCCGCTCATCAGGCCGTTGGCGCCGTGCAGGATGTCCACCTGCTCGTACTCGGCCAGGTCCAGGTCGCCGCTGAGCAGGCCGGCGCTGAACGGCGAGCCGATGCCGTCGTACTCGAAGTTGTTGATGTCGAAGCCGCGCGAGGTGAAGTTGGTGCGGTCGGTCTCGTACTGCTCCACCGTCACCGAGGGCGCGCTGCGCAGCGCGTCCTTCACGCTGTTCATGTTGAAGTCGTCCAGCTGCTGGCGCGACAGCGTGGTGACGCCCTGGGGCGTTTCCCGCGGCGTCAGGCCCAGGCGCGTGGTGCTGCTGTCGCTCAGTTGCTGGTAGCCGGTGGGGGTGCCGGCGCCGTTGGCGTTCGCCTGGATCACGGTCGCGGACATGGCCAGGGTATCGCCGCCCTTGCCGACCACGGTTTCGGCCGGCATCTGCAGGGCGCTGCCGGCGTCCTGCAGGGCGTAGATGCCCGCGCCGCGCTGCACCAGTTGCAGGCCGCTGCCGCGCAGCAGCTGCTGGAAGCCCTGCTCGACCGTGTAGCGGCCCTTCAGGCCCGGGCTGTTGCGCCCGGCCAGCCTGGCCGGGTCGAACACCAACTGCACCCCGGCACTGGCGGCGAAGCGGGCCAGCACGTCGCTCAAGGCGCCGGCGCCGATGGCATAGTCGCGCGCGGCCTCGGCGGCCATGGCCACGGATGGGGCCAGGGCCAGCCCGGCGCAGCCCAGGGCCACGCCATGGATCGCCGCCGCCAGGGCCAGGTGGGTGAATCGACGAGTGCCGGAATGCCGTCGGTGCTTCGAAGCCATGTGCTTTGCCATCCTTCAAGCCGCGCCTCGCGCGGGCTGCCCACCCCTCCCCATGAGGCGTGTTCACCCTCTATCCCGGACGAGATGGAAAAAGTGCTCAGGGGGGCGCGAAATTTTTTCGCTAGCGGGCCGAAACCGTCACCCAGTAGCGGCTCAGGCGCGACACCCGCACCGGCAGCGTCAGTTCCAGGGCGTTCAGCGCCTGGTCCGTGTCCGCCACCGACAGCGCGCCGGAAACGCGCAGCTCGGCCACCTCGGGGTCGCAGCGCAGCAGGCCGTGGCGGTAGCGCGCCAGCTCCGCCAGCACCTCCGCCAGCGGCTGGTCGCGGGCCACCAGCATGCCCTGCTCCCAGAGCGCGGCGCTGTCGTCCACCGGGGCGCTGCGCAACACACCGCGCGCGTCGAACCAGGCCTGCTGGCCGGCGGAAAGGCGCACCGCAGCACCGGCGCGCGGGCGAATCTCCACCTGGTGCGCGAACACCGCCACCTGGCACTGCTCGCCCAACTGACGAACGCTGAAGCGCGTGCCCAGCGCCTCGACCACGCCCTGCTGCGCGTCGACCAGGAACGGCCGGCGCGGCGCCACCGGGTCGGCATGGGTGGTCACCAGCACCTCGCCGGTGCGCAGGCGCAGGCGGCGCGCCGTGGCGTCGAAGTGAACATCCAGCGCCGACACGGTGTTGAGCACCACCCGGCTGCCATCGGCCAGCGTCAGCGCCTTGCGCTCGCCGGTGGCGGTGCTGGCGTCGGCCATCCAGCTGTCCCAGGGGGCGCTGCGCGCCACCAGCCAGCCCGCCGGCGCGGCCATCAGCAGCGCGCTCAGCAGGCGCAGCGCGCGGCGGCGGCTCAGGCCCTTGAGCCCTTCCAGGCCATGCAGCGCCTGGCGGCCCAGCTCCGTGGGCACCGCGTCGAAGGTGCCGAATACCCGCTCGGCGCGCGCCCAGGCCTCGCGGTGCGCGTCGCTCTGCCCGCGCCAGCGCTCGAAGGCCTGCCACTGCGCCTCGCCGGGGGCGTCGAAGCGCAGCGTCATGACCCACTCGGCGGCCTCTTCCAGCAGCCTGGCCGCCGGCGCGGCGCGGGCCTCTCCGCGGCTCATGGCTCGCAGGCCGTCATGCAGGCCACCAGCGCCTTGTGGATGTGCCGGCGCACGGTGATCAGCGCCATGCCGGTGCGCTCGGCGATCTGCTGCAGGGTGAGCTCGTGGAACTGCGCTAGCAGGAACACCTCGCGCGTCTGGCTCGGCAGGCCGTCGAGCATCGCGTCGATGCGCAGCAGCGACTCGACGATCAGCCAGTGGGTTTCCGGCGCCGGCACCTGCGCCTCGGGCAGGTGCGCGATGGCCTCGCGGTAGGCCCGCTCCACGTCCTGGCGGCGCCACAGGTCGATGACCAGGCCCTTGGCCACCTGCACCAGGTAGCGCCGCGAGTCCGCCAGCGGCGGCGTGCGCCCGGAGCTGAGGATGCGCAGGTAGGTGTCATGGGCGATGTCCGCCGCGTCCGGGGCATTGCCCAGGCGCTGGCGCAGCCAGCCGAACAGCCAGCCGTGGTGGTCGCCATACAGGCGCTCCAGCGCGACGGCCGGCGAAGCGTGGGACGAAGCGGAAAACATGCGCGGGCATCCTTGGCGGGAACGCCAAAAGAGTGAAAATGAGAAAGCGTCTCATTTTATTTCAATGCCGTGCATTTCCACAATGCGGACCTCGCCGACCCCAGGCCCCGGCGAGCAGGGCTCAGCCTAGGCTGGCGATAGCCCGGGCCAGCTGCATGTCGCTCAGGTCGGACTGCGGATGCGCCTGCCGGTAGAAGCGCAGCGCCTGTTCCAGCTGCGCGCCATGGATGCGCCCGTCGGAGGCGATGTACGCCAGGGCATCGTCGCGGGCGGCCCGGTAGGTCCGCAGCGGCTGGCTGGTGGACTCGCTGAGCGCCGCGCTGCCCAGGCTGGTGGCGACGGTGAAGTGGTCGGACGAGTTGCCTTTCCCGTCCATGGCCCCCGCCTGGCCGGCGGCGGCCAGGAGCGTGGCGATCAGCAATGGGCTTGCGCGTTTCAAGGCATGGCATCCTGCGGCAATGAACCCGCTCTTTTACCCTGCCCTGGCGCTGGTGGCCAGATCAGCCCCTTCATCTCCCATCCCCAGGCCCCTTGACCTTAAAGTTATATTCAAGCTTAGAGTTCCCCCACGCCGCCGATACAGGCCGGCAAGGTCAACCACCGGGAAGGAAGGGCAAATGAGCAAGCGCATTCTCCACGTCGTCAGCAACGTCGCGCACTATGCCGACCCAACCGACCCCACCGGCCTGTGGCTGTCGGAGCTGACCCACGCCTACGACGTGTTCGCCGACAGGGGCTATGTGCAGCGGATCGTCAGCCCCAAGGGCGGCGTCACGCCGCTGGAGCCGCGCTCGCTCAAATGGCCGAACCGGGATGCCTCGGCCAAGGCCTGGCTGGCCGACGACGCCCACCGGGCGCTGCTCGCCAACACCGCCAAGCCCGGGGACATCGACCCGGCGGACTTCGATGCCATCTACTTCACCGGCGGGCACGCGGTGATGTGGGACTTCCCGGACGACGCCGGCCTGCAGCGCCTCACCCGCGCCATCTACGAACGCGGGGGCATAGTCGCGTCGGTCTGCCACGGCTACTGCGGCCTGCTGAACACAACGCTGTCGGACGGCAGCCTGCTGGTGGCGGGGCGCAGACTCACCGGCTTCTCCTGGCGCGAGGAAATCCTCGCCGGCGTCGCGAAGAAGATGCCCTACAACGCCGAAGAGCAAATGAAACGGCGCGGCGCGCGCTACGAGAAGGCCCTGCTGCCGTTCGTGCCCAAGGTGGTGGTGGATGGCCGCCTGGTGACCGGCCAGAACCCGCAGTCGGCGAAGGTCACGGCGCTGCGGGTGGCCGAACTGCTGCGCTAGGCGCCCTGCTCGCCCGGCTGCAGCGCCAGCACGCTGCCCTGCACATGCTCGATCAGGTGCTCGGTGGTGCTGCCGATCAGCCTGTCCACGGCCCTGCGGTGGATGCGGCCCATCACGGTCACGTCGATGGCGTTCTGCTGGACGAAGTTGGCGATGCCGCGCACCGCCGTGCCCATCAGGAAGTGGCGGCGCTCCTCGGGCACGCCGTATTTGTCCGCCAGGGCGACGAAGGGCCTGTGCAGCGCGCCGCGCATCTCCTCGACCAGGTCGACCCAGGCCACGCCGCCCTCGCCGCCATTGGCCATGTAGGCCGGCATGCAGTCGTAGACGAACAGCAGGTGCAGCTCCGCGTCGCATTGCAGGGCCAGGCCGTTGGCGGCCGCGATGATCCTGTCGTTGATGTCGCTGAGCTGGGTCTGCGGGTCGGACGGGTCCACCGCGGCGACTATCTTGCGCGGCATCGGCTGGCGGATGTCGTTAACCAGCAGCAGGGGCGCCGGGCACTCCCGCAGCAGGTGCCAGTCCAGCGGGGTGACGAAGGAACGCTTGAGCGCCGGTTCATGCCGCACGTCCTTGATCACCATGTCCGGCTGCAGTTCGCGGATGTCCTGGAGCATCTCCTCGCGCAGGTTGTCCGCCGCCACTACCGAGGCCGTGACCTCCAGCCCCCGCCCGCGCAGGGCCGCGCATTCGCCTTCCCAGGTTTTACGCTGCGCCTGCACCAGGCTTTCCCGGGCCTGCTCCATGACCTTGCGGTCCAGCAGGAAGGTCGCGAAGGGCCCCACGTAGACGAGCACATGCAAGGCCGCATTGCAGGCCGATGCCAGGGCGAGCGCGCGCTGCAGGCCGGGGGAGTCGTGCTGCTCGGGGTGGGTCAGGAACAGGAGCTTGCGTGGCTGGCTCATAGCGCACCTCGTGGGTATCCGGCCACGCCGCCAGCGCGCCGGAAGGCAGGGGCCCGCATCGGGCTCGATGGGGGAACTACGGACGAGTTTCAGCCCCCTGGCCTGCGCCGGATTTGCGTTGGATCAAATTCGCCCCTCGCCCGACGCGCGATGGTGAAAGCCATGCCCGGCAACGACCTGGAGGCCCACCATGGCGACCCCGAACGCTCCGCAACGCCTGACCCTGTACGACGCCCGGGAGTTGGATGCCGTGCTCCAGGCCATGGCGCAAAAGGCCGCCCCGCTGCTGCCCCCAGGCGAAAGCGCGCTGGTCGGCATAGTCCGGCGTGGCGAGCCCCTGGCGCACCGGCTGCAGGAACACCTGGTGCAATGCGGGCACCCGCCCCTGCCCGTCCACGCCCTGAAGGTGAAGCGCTACGCCGACGACCTGAGCCTGCTGCACCCCGAGACGGAACTGACGGAGAACCCGCAACTGGCCGGCATGGACCTCAGCCGCACCACGCTGCTGGTGGTGGACGACGTGCTCTACGAAGGCCACTCGCTGCTGCGCGCCTGCGCCTACCTGGCCCAGCTCGGGGCGCGGCACGTGCTGGCCGGCGTACTGGTGGACCGCTGCGTGAGCCGCCAACCGGTGCACGCCGACGTGGTGGGGCTGCGCCTGCAGGTGGCGCCGGACGACATCGTCGAATGCAACGTGCCGCCCTACGAGCCGGAGCTGCGCATCGACGTGTTGCGCCACGGCCGGCGCTGCACCTGAGGCTAGGCCTCACCCGCCTCCCGCCGCCAGGCCCGTTGCAGCAGTTCCACCACCTCGGCGTCGGAGGTCTGGGAGAAGTCCAGGTACCAGCGGCCGATGGCGCTGAACGGCTCCGGGGTGAACGGGCAGACCACCTCGTCGACCTCGTGGCGCAGCTCTTCCAGCACTTCCGCCGGCGCCACCGGCACGGCGACGACGATGGCCGCCGGCGCCTGCTGGCGTACCGCGCGCACGGCGGCCAGCATGGTGGCGCCGGTGGCCAGGCCGTCGTCGACCAGTATCACCTGGCGGCCAGCCAGCGTCGGCACGGGCCGCTGCCCACGGTAGGCGCGCTCGCGCCGGTGCAGCTCGGCGCTTTCCCTGCGCTCCACCGTCTCCAGGGCGTGCGCGTCGACGCCATGCATCCGCAGCACGTCGTCATTCAGCACCCGCACGCCGCCGCTGGCGATGGCGCCCATGGCCAGCTCCGGGTACCAGGGCACGCCGAGCTTGCGCACGATCATCAGGTCCAGTTCCACGCCCAGTTCGCTGGCCACCTCATAGCCGACCGGCACCCCGCCGCGCGGCAGGGCCAGCACGATCGCCCCGGGGCGGCCCCGGTAGGCCGGCAGCAACCGCGCCAGGGCCTTGCCGGCAGCGGCGCGGTCGACGAAGGGAAGCGTCACGTCATGCATGGCAGCCACCTCGCCTAGTAGTCGGCTTCGCGCTCGCCCTCTTCGCGCAGGTTCTGGAAGCCCACCAGGCGCGAGAGGTCGCGCAGGTTGTCGGCCAGCACGCCGAGCAGGTCGTCCGCCGAGACGATGCCCACCAGCAGCCCCTGCTCGTCGACCACCGGCATCCGCCGGATGCCGGCCTGGCGCATGCGGGTGATGACGTCGAACACATCGTCGCTTTCCTGGGCGGTGACCAGGTTGCGCAGCTGGATGTCGCCGGCCTGGATGCTGCCCGGCTCCGGCTCGTTGTTGGCGACCACCTCCAGCACGATGTCGCGGTCGGTGATGATGCCCACGGGCCGGTAGCGCTCGCGCTCCACCTGCTCGGCGAGCACCAGGTCGCCGACGTGGTATTCGCTCATCAACCGGGCGGCGGTCAGGATGGATACGGTAGGCGCCGCGATGACGACGTCGCGGTTGCAGTATTCGCCGATGGCCATGGCTCGTCTCCTGTGCTGGCAAGCGGACATTCGCTCGCCTTGCACGATGGGCGCGACGCCACGGCCCGACTTTGATCTCGATCAGATTGGCGGCGCGCCCGCCGCCCGCGCCGCGGCCAGCGGATGAACGGCTCGCTCAGCGGCTCACGGGCGCTCCGGCTGCGCCTCCACGCCGCTCAGCCTACACAGGTTCTGACGGTCGAGCAGGCGCACCTCGCGGCCGTGGCAGTCGATCAGGCCGGTCTGCACGAAACGGGTGAACAGCCGGCTGACCGTCTCCATGGTGAGGTCCAGGTAGTTGCCGATGTCGCCGCGGCTCATCGGCAGGGTGAAGCGGTCCTGCGACAGGCCGCGCTGCTGGTAGCGGGCCGACAGGCCGAGGAGGAAGCCGGCCAGGCGCTGTTCGGCGCGCTCGCGGCTGCAACGGATGTGCGCGTACTCGCCCTGGATGCCCTGGCTGAGGATGTGCAGCAGTTGGTGGCGCAGGCCGGGGATGCGCCCGGACAGGTCCTCCAGCTGTTCCAGGCCGATGCTGCACACCATGGAAACCTCCAGCGCCACCGCATAGCCCGGGAAGCGCGGCGAGCCGATGGCGTCCAGCCCCAGCATCTCGCCCGGCAGCACGAAGCCGGTCACCTGTTCGCCGCCGTTGGCGTCGAGCAGGTAGCTCTTCAGCGCCCCGGAGCGCACGGCGAACACGTGCTGCATCGGCTCGTCGGCGCGGAACAGGTACTCGCCCTTCTGCAGGGGGCGGCTGCGCCGGACGATGCGGTCCAGCTCTTCGACCTCGCCGTCGCTGAGGCTCGCCGGCAGGCACAGGCGGCTCAACGAACACGCCTGGCAGTTGACCTGCGGGCGCGGCGGGGAGCGGTAAGCGTCGGACATGGCGGCGCCTCCGGCAATAAGGGGATTTTCCCACTATAGCCGTTGCGCTTGGCCGCGCTACGCCACTCGACGAAGGGGCGCGCCTGCCGCCAGCAGGCGCGCCCGAGTGCATCAATCGCCGTTCTTCACCGGGATGACCTTCTCCGGGTGCACCGCCTCGGCGCGCTTGGGCAGGTGCACTTGCAGCACGCCCTTGGAGAACTGCGCGTGGACCTTCTCCGCATCCACTTCCTTGGGCAGCCGGAACACTCGCTCGAAGCTGCCGTAGTGGCGTTCCGACAGGTGGTACTCCTTGCGCTTCTCGTCCTTCTCTTCCTTCTTCTCGCCCTTGATGACCAGGTTGCCGTTGGCCAGCTTCACCTCGATGTCCTTCTCATCCATGCCGGGCAGCTCGGCGCTGATGCGGTACTCCTCGGCCTGCTCGCTGACGTCCACCGCGGGCAGGCCGCGGCTGAACGGCTCGCGCCGCCAGAACGGCTCCACGTCGAAGGCGCTGTGGCCGAAGGGCAGGCGCAGCGGCGTGCGGCCGAAGTCGTCGAACAGGCTGTCGATCTGCCGTCGCAGCGTATCGAAGGGGCTGGCGCCGGGGGTTGGCGCCTTGGCCGGTTGGCTGGGGGACGGCGTGACGGGGACTTGCTTTGCGGGGTCGGACATGGGGAATTCCTCCGCTGGATGAACCGCCTCGGAAATGGGGCGAATCGATTCTGCGACGGCCATGGCGGCTGTCCTTGATCCCGGTCAAAACGCCGGCATCGGCCCCCGCGGCGCAGAACTTGATGACGGTCAAGGCGGCCCGGCCCGCGGCGCCTAGCCTGGACCGAAGCGACGCGTCTGGTCGACCTCGCCAAGGGGGCGCGCAATGGAACGGGTACGGCTACTGGAAGTGCTTTGCCTGCCGGGCACCGGGCAATGCCTGCGCCTGCTGCTGGAGGACGACGCGGGCAGCGCCGTCATACCCGGCCAGTATTGCCTGCTGGGCGTGCATGGCGGGGCCCTGCAGCCGTGCAGCTACATCAGCCTGCCGGAGCACCACGGGCCGTTCATCGTCAGCGCCAGCCACCCCGGCCGGTTCGCGGCCACGGACGGCTGGCTGGACTACCGCGGCCCCCTGGGCGTCGGCTGGCCCCTGCCGCTGCGCGCCGGCCGGCTGCTGGTGGTGGCCAGCGGCAACGGCCTGCTGTCGGTGGCGGCGGCGATCGACGAACTGGCCTGCTGGATGCCCGCGCTGCGCCTGGACCTGATCGCCGACGCTGCCAGCCTGGCGGGCCTGCCCGAGGAATGCCGGCGCTGGCTGCACTCGCTGGGCCTGCTCGACGAAAGGGTCCACGGCGCCTGCCTGCTGGAACGCCTGCACCGGCAACTGCTGGAGCGGCCACCCGACGTGGTGTTCTGCGCCACCCCGGATTTTCTCGGCCGCAGCGCGGCCCAGGCGTGCCTGCGCAGCGGGGTGCCGGCGGCGAGCATCTGGCTGCGTAACGAGCGCCTGCTGTCGCCGCCCCCGGGCGAAGGACCGGTGGTCCGCTTCGACCGCCTGCCGCCCGCTCTCCACTATCGTTCTTGATGCATCGTTCTTGATGCGCATCAAAGTGCCCGCACGCGCCCCGGCCCAGGCTCACAGCCACCCAGCCCGCGCCGCCCGTGGCGCGGGCGCCGCTGCGGAGACCGCCATGAACGCCTACTCGCGCCTGCTCCTGATCTGCGACACCCACCAGCACTGTTCCGCCGCCATGGCCCGCGCCCAGGCCCTGGCCGGCTCCGCCGGTGCCAGCCTGCACATGCTGATGATCGACAGCCTGGCGCCAGCCCTGAACACCCTCGACTACGACCTGCAGCAACGCGCCCGCAACACCATCCAGGAGCGGCACCAGGCCTGGCTCGACGACCAGGTGGAGCTGCTGCGCGGGCGCGGCATCGAGGCCAGCGCCGAGGCGGTGTGGAGCGACGACCCGCTGCAGGAAGTCCTGCACCGGGTGCGCGAACGCGGCTTCGACCTGCTGATCAAGGACATCCACTACGAAACGGCCGTGAGCCGGGCACTGATGACGCCGCTGGACTGGCAACTGCTGCGCCAGTGCGCGGTGCCGCTGCACCTGGTCAGCCACGCAGAGCATCCCCTGCCGCGCAAGGTGGTGGCGGCGCTGGACCTGTCCCAGGACGACACCCGCGTCGACGAACTGAACGAGCGCATCGTCGAATCGGCCCAGCAGCTCGCGCTGCAATGCGACGCCGAGCTGCACCTGCTGCAGGCCTACGACCTGAGCAGCAGCTTCCTCGCCTATGCCGTGGGGCCGGTGGCCTGGACCAGCGAAATACAGGAACAGATGAGCGGCCGCGCCACCGAGCGCATGCAGCGCCTGGGCGAGCGCTTCGGCATCGAGCAGAAGTGCCTGCACCTTATCAAGGGCGCGGCCAACCGCGTCATCGCCGAATTCGTCGACGACTACCGCATGGATGTGGTGGTCATGGGCACCCTCTACCACGCCGGGCTGGCGAAGATCGTCGGCAGCACCACTGAGCAGGCGCTGTACCGGGTGCACTCCAGCATCCTGGCGATACGCCCCTGAACGGCCGGTGAGCGGCCGCCCCTTGTAGGCGGCCAGGAGGCCCACGGCGCGCCGGCCGTGACCGCGGCCCGTGGAAGGCTCAGCCCGCGCGGCGCTGGGCCTGACGCTTGTCGGCGTCGCGGCGCTGCGCCTCGGCCAGCACGTGGGGCGCGGCGATGCGCTGCTGCAGGCGCTCGAGGTAGGCGTTGGCCTGCTCCGCGTTGCGGAAAGGCACGCGGAACTGGTCGAGCTGGACGTAGCAACGCCCGTCGCCGGTGCACAGCAGTTGGATGTGCATGGCAGCCTCCCCGCTTCAGGTCGCCGGTTGCAGCTGCAGGGTATGGATGGTCTGCGTGGGGTCTTCGGGGTCCTGGTGGCTGCTGAAGCCGAGGAAGCGCACCAGCTCGTGCATCGGCGCGTTGGCTGCCGAATCGATCGAATACATCTGCGTCATGCCGTTGCGCCGGGCGGTTTCGATCAGGTGGCGCATGAGGGCCACCCCCAGGCCGCGGTGCCGCCAGTCATCGGCCACCGTCACCGCGCACTCGCAATGGCCGGCGTCGGCGCCGCGGGCGTAGCGGCTGACGCCCACCTCCACCAGCTCGCCGTCCTGGTGCACCAGGGCGATGTAGGCGGCGCTGTCGTGGAAGTCCACCGTCATCAACTGGTCGAGCAGCGCCGGGCTGACCTCGCGCATGCTGCACAGGAAGCGGAAATGCCGCGCCTCCGGCGACAGCCGGGCGATGAAGTCCGCCTCGCGCTGGCGGTCTTCCGCGCGCAACGGCCGGATCAGAACATGGCTGCCGTCGGGCAGGGCCTCGACCCAATGCTCGTCGGGGGCTTCGGTGGTGGGCTGTGAAGGCTGGGTGGTGGGCATGGAAACCTCCTGGCGTGGCGCCGGCGTGGGAAGGAACCGCCGGGTCACTTGTACGCCGCGGGGCGAACGGAAGTTTGACCACGATCAAATCACGGGGAGGACGACGCTGCCGGCGGTCGAACGGTACGCCGCCAGCGCCGCCCCGTCATGGCCCCGGCGCGCCCGGGGCCGGGGCATTACCCTCGCTTGACCTGCGCCAGCTCGTACAGCTGCCGTGCTTCCGCCGCCAGCGGCGCAAGCGCGGCAGCCATGCGGGCCTGGAGGTGGGTCAGGGGCATTTCGTCGGCGCTGTCCTCCAGCATGTGCAGCAGGTCTTCCAGCGCGCTCAGGCGGCGGACGGCGGCTTCGTGGAGGTGGTCGGCGGGGGCGTTGGGGTTGACGTACAGCACGTCGTCGTGGGGCTCGGTGGCCGGGCTGAGGGGAATGAGGGGGATGAGGTCAGCCATGACGGACCTCCTGGCGGGTGCTGCGGGGGTGTTGCTTGGACTGAACGACAAGGCGATGCATGTTCCGTCTTGCTCCTCTATGGGATATGGGAGCCGCCTCCTGGAAGGGAGAGGCGGACCGTGCCAGGGTAGGAATACCGGACAACAGAGAAACCGGCAGGCCGAAGCCTCCTCGCACGGCCCGCCATGGAAACGCAGGGAGTCAGACACAAGAAGCTGCCTTTCCCTGCGGCTATGGCGCCGCCGTGCTCTGTTGTCGTTCAGGGGTTCCTACGCCCCACCACGGGCGAACCGTGGCAGACGGAATCTACGGATGCGCCTTGTAAGGGCTCAAGGCAGTTGCCGCGACGGAAACTTCCCCTGATTCCGCCCGAAGAATCGCCACAAGTCCCCCGCCCTGCGCCCCCCGCGGCCTCAAGCGTGCGGAAAGTGGATAGAACGCCCCCGCCCGGCGGACGAAACTAGCCCCGCGGCCAGGCAGCGCCACGCTGCCGGCGCCCCCACCCAGAACCCATGAACCATCCGAGGCTTGTATGAGCACCCCCGCCGAGCAACTGGAGCAACGGCTGAAGCAACAGAAAATCACCGAAGTCGAATGCGTGGTCAGCGACCTGACCGGCATCGCCCGCGGCAAGATTTCCCCCACCAACAAGTTCCTCGGCGAAGGGGGCATGCGGCTCCCGGAAAGTGTGCTGCTGCAGACCGTCACCGGCGATTTCGTCGACGACGACGTCTATTACGACCTGCTGGACGAGGCCGACATCGACATGCTCTGCAAGCCCGACCCGGACGCCATCTTCGTGGTGCCCTGGGCGCTGGAGCCGACCGCGATGGTCATCCACGACACCTTCGACAAATACGGCAACCCCATCGAGCTGTCGCCGCGCAACGTGCTCAAGCGCGTGCTGAAGCTGTACGCCGACAAGGGCTGGAGCCCGGTGGTGGCGCCGGAGATGGAGTTCTACCTGACCAAGCGCAGCAGCGACCCGGACTTCCCCCTGGAAGCCCCGGTGGGCCGCTCGGGCCGCGCCGAGAGCGGCCGGCAGAGCTTCTCCATCGACGCCGCCAACGAGTTCGACCCGCTGTTCGAGGACGTCTACGACTGGTGCGAGCTGCAAGGCCTGGACCTGGACACGCTGATCCACGAGGACGGCCCGGCGCAGATGGAGATCAACTTCCGCCACGGCGACGCGCTGCACCTGGCCGACCAGATCACCGTGTTCAAGCGCACCATGCGCGAGGCCGCGCTCAAGCACGACGTGAGCGCCACCTTCATGGCCAAGCCGATCACCGACGAGCCGGGCAGCGCCATGCACATCCACCAGAGCGTGCTGGACATCGCCACCGGCAAAAACGTCTTCGCCAACGAGGACGGCTCCATGAGCGAGCTGTTCCTGCACTTCATCGGCGGCCTGCAGAAGTACATCCCGAAAGTGCTGCCGATGTTCGCGCCGAACGTGAACTCCTTCCGCCGCTTCCTGCCGGACACCTCCGCGCCGGTGAACGTCGAGTGGGGCGAAGAGAACCGCACCGTGGGCCTGCGCGTGCCGGCCGCCCCGCCCGCGGCCATGCGCGTGGAGAACCGCCTGCCCGGCGCCGACGCCAACCCCTACCTGGCGCTGGCCGCCAGCCTGCTGTGCGGCTACCTGGGCATGATCGAGCGGCTGAACCCCAGCGCGCCGGTACAGGGCCGCGCCTACGAGCGCCGCAACCTGCGCCTGCCGATCACCATCGAGGACGCCCTGGCGCAGATGGAAGACTGCGAGGTGCTCGGCGAATACCTGGGCCGCAAGTTCGTGCAGGGCTACGTCGCGGTGAAGCGCACCGAGCACGAGAACTACAAGCGGGTGATCAGTTCCTGGGAGCGCGAGTTCCTGCTGCTGAGCGTCTGATCCGCCCTTTTCGCCTCAACCACAACAACAATTCAGGAGTCGTCATGAGACTGCTGCGCTACCTTGCGCCCTTCGCCCTGGCCACGCTGGCCGCGGGCGCCCACGCCGAACCGACCGTCAGCGTGTACAACTGGACCGACTACATCGCCCCGGACACCCTTGGCGGCTTCCAGAAGGCCACCGGCATCAAGCCGGTCTACGACGTCTTCGATTCCAACGAAACCCTGGAAGGCAAGCTGCTGGCCGGCCGCTCCGGCTACGACGTGGTGGTGCCCTCCAACCACTTCCTCACCCGCCAGGTGCAGGCCGGGGTGTTCCTGGAGCTGGACCGCAGCAAGCTGCCGAACTGGAAGCACCTGGACCCGCAGCTGCTCAAGCTGCTGGAGCAGAACGACCCGGGCAACAAGCACTCGGTGCCCTACCTGTGGGGCACCAACGGCATCGGCTACAACGTGGCGAAGGTCAAGCAGGTGCTGGGCGTCGACCGCATCGATTCCTGGGCGGTGCTGTTCGAGCCGGAGAACATCAAGAAGCTCAGCGCCTGCGGCGTGGCCTTCATGGACTCGCCCGACGAGATGATCCCCTCGGTGCTCAACTACCTGGGCCTGGACCCCAACAGCACCAACCCGGCGGACTACCCGAAGGCCGAGGCCAAGCTGGCGGCGGTGCGCCCCTACGTCACCTACTTCCACTCCTCGAAGTACATCTCGGACCTGGCCAACGGCAACATCTGCGTGGCCTTCGGCTACTCCGGCGACGTGTTCCAGGCCGCCGCGCGGGCCCGGGAAGCGAAGAACGGCATCGAGATCGCCTACGCCATTCCCAAGGAAGGCGCGAACCTGTGGTTCGACCTGATGGCCATTCCCTCGGACGCGACGCACCCCGAGCAGGCCCTGGCCTTCATCAACTATGTTCTCGATCCGCAGGTGATCGCCGGCATCAGCGAGTACGTCGGCTACCCCAGCGCCAACGCCGACGCCAAGGCGCTGCTGCCCGCCCAGATGCAGAACGACCCCGAGGTCTACCCGAGCCAGCAGGTGCTGGACAAGCTGTACATCTCCAAGGCGCCGCCGCCCAAGATCATGCGCCTGATGACCCGCAGCTGGAGCAAGATCAAGTTCAACCAATGAAGCGAGAGCGAGCCATGAGCCACACCGACGAGCAGGTCGCGTCCTACTACGCCGCCAGCGCCCGGGACAAACAGCCCTACCCCGCGCTGGAGGGCGAGGTTCGCGCGGACGTCTGTGTCGTCGGCGGCGGGCTCACCGGCGTCAACACCGCGCTGGAGCTGGCCCAGCGCGGCCTCGGCGTGGTGCTGCTGGAGGCCCGCTGCATCGGCTGGGGCGCCAGCGGGCGCAACGGCGGCCAGCTGATCCGCGGCATCGGCCACGACGTCAGCGGCTTCGCCAAGTACGTCGGCGAGGAAGGCGTGCGCTACCTGGAGCGGGCCGGCAGCGAGTCGGTGGAGCTGGTGGCGCAGCGCATCCGCGGCCTGGCCATCGAATGCGACCTGCGCTGGGGCTTCTGCGAGCTGGCCAACACCCCGGCGCAATATGCCGGCCTGGTGGAGGAGCACGCCCAGCTGAGCGCCCAGGGCTACCCGCACGAGACGCATCTGGTGGCGCCGGAGCGCATCCGCGAAGTGGTGGCCAGCGACCAGTACGCCGGCGGCCTGGTGGATATGGGCTCCGGGCACCTGCACCCGCTCGACCTGGTGCGCGCCGAGGCCCGCGCGGCGGCGGCCCTGGGCGCCAAGGTGTTCGAACGCAGCCCCGCCCTGCACATCGAGCATGGCCGCCAGGTGGTGGTGCACTGCGCGCGGGGCCGGGTGCTGGCCGACAACCTGGTGCTCGGCTGCAACGCGCATCTGGAGGAACTGGAACCGCGGCTGACCGGCAAGGTGCTGCCCGCCGGCAGCTACGTGGTGGCCAGCGAGCCGCTGCCCGAGGCGCTGGCGGCGCAGCTGATCCCGCAGAACATGGCGCTGTGCGACCAGAAGGTGGGCCTGGACTACTACCGCCTGACGGCCGACCGACGCCTGCTGTTCGGCGGCGCCTGCCACTATTCCGGGCGCGACCCGAAGGACATCGGCGCCTACATGCGGCCGAAGGTGCTCAAGGTGTTCCCGCAACTGGCGGACGTAAGGCTGGACTACCAGTGGGGTGGCATGATCGGCATCACCGCCAACCGCTTCCCCCAGGTGGGGCGGCTCAAGGCGTACCCGAACGTGTTCTTCGCCCAGGGCTACTCCGGCCACGGGCTGAACGTCACGCACTGGTCGGCGAAGCTGCTGGCGGAGGCCATCCACAGTGGCCACAGCCAGGGCCTGGACCTGTTCAGCGCGGTGCCGCACCTGACCTTCCCCGGCGGCAAGCTGCTGCGCTCGCCACTGCTGGCCCTGGGCATGGCCTGGTACCGGATACGCGAGAAGCTGGGCTGAGGCCCGCGCCGAAATGCTCTTCGGCAAACACAACACCCGTAGGATGGGTTGAGCGAAGCGATACCCATCACCGTGGCCGCATGGGTTTCGCAGGCTCAACCCATCCTACGAAAAGCGCCCCGGTGCGGTGGGCAAGACAGCTGCTCCCTGCCCCGTAGGGCGCATAACCGTTCGCGGTTATCCGCCGCTGGCCGAAGGTAACGGCGCTAAGGCCAGGCACCCTGCCTGACAGTAGCCTTGGGGTACTCACCGAACAGCGCATGGTAGGACTGGGAGAAGCGCCCCAGGTGCCAGAACGACCACTTCATCGCCACCTCGGCGACGGTCATGCCCGACTCGGCGGCGCCCAGCAGGTCGCGGCGGGCGGCGTTCAGACGGCGGTTGCGCAGCCAGACGATGGGCGGCATGCCGGCGTAACGCAGGAAGGACTGCTGCAGGGTGCGCGGCGAAACGCCCGCCTTCGCCGCCAGCTCGGCCATGGCGAAGTTCTCTTCGGGGCAATCGTTCACCACGTCCTTGACCCGCTGCACCACGCGCTTGGCCTGGACGATGGAGCGCGAACGCTGCTCGTCGCCGGCCGGCGCCTCGCAGAGCAGGGAGAAGCAATTGGCGACTATGGCCTGCGCCACGCCGGGGGCCTCCACCGGATGGCGCCCGGCGCCTGCGCCGGCGAGCAGGTCGCTCAGCGACGCGGCCAGCGAGCGGCAGCCGTCGGAGCGCAGGGGCGTCAGCACCAGGTCGGCAAAGTCGTCCAGCGCCTGGCCCCACTGCCCCGCCTGCTTGATCACCACCGCCACCTCGCGGTAGTTCTCCGGCGTGACCCAGGCGTTGCGCGTCTCGCCATCGAGCAGGTAGAGGGTGTTCTCCGACATGTCGAAGCTGAACACCAGCGCGCCGGACGGCGCATGGAACTCCTGCTCCACGCGCAGGTTCATCTGCTCCTCGTAGAGCTCGATACCCTCGACCTCGGCATGCAGGATGCGCCCGGCGAAGCGCCCGGCGGACATCTGCGTGTACTGCTGCTCCCAACCCGGAATGGCTATCCGCTGCTGATCGACTTCCTGCGCTTCGACAACCCTGATCACCATACCCGGGGCCTGTGTTCTTCTTAGGCCGCGAAGGCTATCAATGGCGACGAAGGTGGTGCAAGCGGCAACCCGTGCCGGCGGGCCCGGAAGGCGGCGGTTCCGGCATTCAGGCCTGCCGGGGTGGCACCGGCAGCGCCGCGCCCAGGCGGTAGAACACCCCGCCGGCGACGACGAAGGCGCCCAGCATCACAAACATCCAGTGCGCCGGCAGGCTCGCCAGCACCCAGCCGCAGAGCACCGGGCCCAGGGCGCCGCCGAGGTTCGATAGGTTCTGCGCGCCGTAGTACATGCCGCGCAGCTGCGGCGGGGCGATGCGGTCGATGAACATGTATTCGGCGGGGAACACGATGATCTCGCCCAGGGTGAACACCGTCATCGCCAGCACCCAGTGCAGCACGCTGGTGGACAGCGCGAAGCCGATCACCCCGGCCAGGAACAGCGCCAGCCCGGCCAGCAGCCAGGTCTCCAGGCGGTTCTCGTCGATGCGCCGGCCCAGCGGGTACTGCAGGGCGATCACCACCAGGGCGTTGACCGCCACCACGGTGCTGATGACCTGGTAGGCCACCTCGGCGCTGCGGGTGGTGACCAGGTACTGCGAGAGGTAGGCGGTGAACTGGCCGAACACCACCGCGCTGAGCACTCCGCCCAAGGTGAAGCAGACCAGGCGCCGGTCATCCAGCAGCACGCGGCCCAGAGCCAGGAAGGACACCGGCGCCTGCCCCGCCGGCGCCGGGCGCTGGCTGCGCTCGCCGTAGCCCAGGTACAGCAGCAGGAAGCCGGCGCCGAGCAGCGCAGAGACCACGAACGGCAGCTTCGGCACCCAGTGCGCCAGCCCGGCGCCGAGGAAGGGGCCGACGGCGTAGCCGATGTTGATGAAGGTGTAGCGGATGGAGAAGGCGCGGCCCTGCTCCTGCGCCGGCAGCAGGCGGCCGAAGCTCGCCTTCACCGCCACGTCCACCGCCGAATAGGCGAAGTTGAAGGCCACCAGGAAGCCGAAGAACAGCCAGAGGTTGGCGGTGAGGCACATGCCGACGAAGCCGGCGATGAAGCACGCGGTGTAGCCCAGGATCAGTCCGCGGCTGGACAGGCGGTCGGTCAGGTAGCCGCCGTACAGGCTCAGCACGGAGCCGGCGATCAGCGCGCCGCCGACGATGGCGCCGATGCGGGCGATCGGCAGGGCGAAGGCCGAGGACAGGTAGACGACCAGGAACGGCAGGCTGATGGCTCGCCCCAGGGTCAGGACGAAGGTGGCGCAGAACAGCAGGTTCACCGACCGCGGGTAACGCTTGAGTGCAGCGAGCATCCGTGTTCACTCGGCTGGGGGGACAACCGCCTCAGCCTAGCACAGGGCGCCGCCGCACCCGGGGTTCGGCCCGGCGCGTATGCCGGGCCGATGGGGTTTCCGGTCAGGCCTTGGCCGTCGCCAGGTAGGCGCCCACGCGCCGGCCCATTTCCTCGCCCAGGGCCTGCAGGCCGCTCATGGGGCGCACCATGACTTCGAACTCGACGATGCGGCCCTGTTCGTCGAAGCGGATCATGTCGATGCCCTTGAGCTCGCGGCCGTTGACCTTGGCGCTGAACTCCAGCACCACGCTCAGGCCGTCGGCGCTGGCCAGCTCGCGGTGGTAGGTGAAGTCGGCGAAGACCTGCAGCACGGTGTTGAGGATGGTCGCCGCCACCTTCGCGCCCGGGTAGGGCGTGTGCGCCATGGGCGAGCGGAACACCACGTCCTCGGCCAGCAGCTCGGGCAACGCGCTGAAGTCACGCTGCGCGATCATGCGGTGCCAGTGCTGGAGGGAGGCGGCAGCCCGGGGTTGCAGTTGCAATTCGCTCATCATCGGTTCCTCTGTCTCGTCGTTCTTGTAATGCAGGGCCATCCGGCAGCGCCGGACGCTGTGGTCAGAGGAACCATAAGACCGGCCCCGGCGCGGCTCAATGATCGCAAATGACAGACCTATGACCCGCGCGCACAGCGGCTCAGTGGATGGCCGGCGTCACCAGGTAGCTCAGCAGTTGCTCGTCGTCGCCCGGCTCGACGGGCAGCGCCGGCCGCGGCAGCACCTCCAGCACCGCCTGCCAGAAGGCCCGCGCCGCCTCGTCCTGGCGGTAGAAGCGCACCAGCCAGGCGCCCTCCCCGCGCGTCAGCACCTGGGTCGCCACGGCGCGGCCGATGCCCTGGCGGCGGTACTTCTTCAGGATGAACAGGTCGGCCAGCTCCAGGGCGTCGATGCCCGGCAGTTCGCTGCGTTCGATGAGCACGAAGCCGGCGATGAAGCCGTCGACCAGCACCAGCTCGGCGCTCCACTGCGGCGCCTGCCAGTAGCGCGCCAGGTGTTCCTCGTGGACGTAGAAGCGGCCGTCGGCCTCGACGTCTTCCTGCTCCCAGTCCGAGGACTCGTAGGCATAGAACTGGTAGAGGTTGCGGATCAGCTCGCTGTGCTCGGGGCCGGTCCGCAGCAGCTCGACGGTGGTGCTGCTCATGGGCGGTGCTCGCGGGTGGCGGTCATGGGGTGCTCGGTGTCTGGCGCGGGCGCGCATTCTTCACCAAAGCACGCGCCGGTGCCAGCGCGGGGCACCGGACACGGGCCCCGCTTACCCTCTAGACTAGGCGCTTTCCCACGCTCAGGAGGCGCCATGTCGCAAGCCCGCTACCAGTTCACCCCCGGCGCCGATCCCCAGGCCCGGGCCGTCGTGGAGGAAGGCCTGCGGGCCTATAACGTCGAGCGGATGGGTACGGCGTATGGCTACGAGGGTTTCGAGCTGTATGCCCGTGATGCCGAGGGGCAGGTGGTGGGCGGGTTGTTCGGCCATTCGGGGATGGGTTGGTTGTACGTGGACTATCTGTGGCTGGATGCGAGGCAGCGCGGTGCGGGGTTGGGGGCGCAGTTGCTGGCGCTGGCCGAGGAGGAAGCGCGGTGTCGTGGGTGTGTGGGGGTGTTCCTTTATACCTACAGCTTCCAGGCGCCGGGGTTCTATCAGAAGCTGGGGTTCGAGTTGATGGGGGTGCTGGAGGATTGCCCGCCGGGGCATCAGCGGTTTTATCTGAAGAAGCGGTTGGTGGGGCCGGATGGTTGTGGTGTGTGACCTGGAGAGCGCCCTCTCCCTAACCCTCGGCTGCGCGCCCCGCCCTGAAGGGAGAGGGGACCGTTGGGCAGACGCTGGTGTTCTGGAGTCAGCCGGCTAGCACTGAGATTGCCGGCTGAAACCAGGCCCTCTCTCGGCATGGACTAGCCCCCTCTCCCTTCAGGGAGAGGGCTGGGGAGAGGGAGCGGCGTCAACCCAAAACGCCTCGGCCACCGGCAAACGCCCCCACCAGTTCAAGCAGAACCACCGCAGTTGCCGGCCAGGTTCGGTGTATGGCTTGAAGAGCGCCCTCTCCCTAACCCTCTCCCTGAAGGGAGAGGGGACCGTTGGGCAGATGCGGGCGTTTTGGAGTTAGCCGGCTAGCCCGGCGGGTACCGGCAAACCATTCCTTCTCTCGGCACGGACTGGCCCCCTCTCCCTTCAGGGCGGGGCGCGCAGCCGAGGGCTGGGGAGAGGGAACGGCATCAACCCCAAACACCTCACCCACCAGCAAACACCCTCCCCTCCACCCCCTCAAACACCGCCACCAGCTCCAGCACCGTACTCTCCAGATAATCTCCCGCCCGATACGCCGGCTTCACCCCGTCCCACCCCGCCACCACCACCTGCGGCCGTTCGATGAAGCGTCCCACCACCTCGAACCCGGCATCCAGCACCGTCACCAGCGGAATGGCCACGCGCTCCAATCCCAGGCGCTGCTGCAGCTCATCCTCGGCACGCCCCTTGGAGATCACCGCCAGGTCGATGCGCGGCTGCTGGCGGCACAGCCAGTCCAGGGCGGTGATGTTGAGCTGGCAGTCCGGGCACCACATCTCGCCGGCCACCAGCAGGTGGTAGCGGCCTTGCACCGCGGCCAGGCGTTCGCGGGTGGCGGCGCTGATCAGGCCCGGCTCTTCGAGCCTTTGCTGCACCGCGCGCACCGCGGCGATTTCCGCCGGCAGGCCGTGGGCGACGAAGGCGTCGAAGCCTTCGCCGATGGCGAAGAGTTCCTGGTAGCTGGCCATTGCGGGCTCCCTCGTTTGTCGGTCGATCGGGGCATCCCAGCAGAAATGGCCGGCGGCGGCAATCTCACTGCTTCAGCGGCGTCAGCACCGGGGCCTTTTCGTCCAGCAGCATCCACACCAGCAGCTTGGCCGGCTGCGTCGCGCTGGCGTTGCGCGAGACCAGGTGCGGCGTGTTGGCCGCCTCGTACCAGGACTGGCCGGCCTTGTAGGTCACCGGCGGCTGGCCCTCTAGCTGCGACACCACCGCGCCTTCCAGTACGTAGGCGAACACCGCGCCGGCGTGGACGTGGGGCGCCGAGGCCTCGCCAGGCTTGTAGCTGACCTCGATCAGCAGGCCCTTCTTGCCGGGGGCGTCGGGCAGCGCGTGTTCCTGCAGGGTGGCGATCTTCTCGTGCTCGGCCCCGTGGGCCAGCGCGGGCAGCGCCAGCACCAGGCCGGCGAACAGCAGATTGCGAAGGGACATCGGACGGCTCCTCGGGCCAGGGGCCCAGCGGGTTGAAGGGCGTCTGCCCAAGCTACCCCGGCCCCGGGGCCGGCCCAAGGGCCAATCGCGGCGAAGTTCGCCAGTCCACTGCCGCGCCCTAGCCGATGAACAGCCGGTACGCCGGGTTCTCGCTCTCGTCCCAGTAACGGTAGCCGATGGCGTCCAGCACCGCGCCCAATTCGCCGCGCTCATGCTCGGGCACCTGCAGGCCGGCCAGCACGCGGCCGTCGGCGGCGCCGTGGTTGCGGTAGTGGAACAGGCTGATGTTCCAGCGCCCGCCGAGGCGTTCGAGGAAGTTGAACAGCGCCCCCGGCCGCTCGGGGAATTCGAAGCGGAACAACCGTTCCTGCTCCACCTGCGGCGCGCGGCCGCCGACCATGTGGCGGATGTGCAGCTTGGCGGCCTCGTTGTCGGTCAGGTCCAGCACCGGGAAGCCCCGCTCGCGCAGTTGCTCCACCAGCGCCGGGCGCGGATCGTTCTGCGGGTGGGTCTGGATGCCGACGAAGATCTGCGCTTCCTCGCTGCGGTCGTAGCGGTAGTTGAACTCGGTGATCTGGCGCTTGCCCACCGCCTCGCAGAAGGCCTTGAAGCTGCCCGGGCGCTCGGGGATGGTCACCGCCAGGATGGCCTCGCGCTTCTCGCCCAGTTCGGCGCGCTCGGCGACGTGGCGCAGGCGGTCGAAGTTGATGTTGGCGCCCGAATCGATGGCCACCAGGGTCTGCCCCGCCGCGTCGTCGCGCTCGACGTACTTCTTGATCCCGGCCACCGCCAGGGCGCCGGCGGGCTCGGTGATGGAGCGGGTGTCGTCGTAGATGTCCTTGATCGCCGCGCAGATTTCATCGCTGCTGACGGTGATCACCTCGTCCACGTGATGGCGGCACACTTCGAAGTTGTGCGCGCCTATCTGCGCCACCGCCACGCCGTCGGCGAACAGGCCCACCTGTGGCAGCACCACGCGCTCGCCGGCGGCCAGGGCGGCCTGCAGGCAGTTGGAGTCGTCCGGCTCGACGCCGATGACCTTCACTTCCGGGCGCAGGTACTTCACGTAGGCGGCGATGCCGGCGACCAGGCTGCCGCCGCCCACCGGCACGAAGATGGCGTCCAGGCGCCCGGGGTGCTGGCGGAGGACTTCCATGGCCACGGTGCCTTGCCCTGCGATCACGTCCGGGTCGTCGTAGGGCGGCACGAAGGTGTAGCCGTGGGCCTCGGCCAGTTGCAGGGCGTGGGCCAGGGCCTCGGGGAAGGCGTCGCCGTGCAGCAGCACCTTGCCGCCGCGGGAGAGCACGCCCTGCACCTTCAGCTCCGGCGTGGTGCGCGGCATGACGATGGTCGCGCTCACGCCCAGTTCCTTCGCCGCCAGCGCCAGGCCCTGGGCATGGTTGCCGGCGGAGGCGGCGATCACCCCGCGCGAACGCTCCGCGGTGCTCAGTTGCGCCAGCTTGTTGTAGGCGCCGCGGATCTTGAAGGAGAACACCGGCTGCAGGTCCTCGCGCTTGAGCAGCACCTGGCAGCCCAGGCGCTCGGAGAGCTGGCGGGCCGCTTGCAGCGGGGTTTCGATGGCCACGTCGTAGACCGGCGCGGCGAGGATCTTGCGCACGTATTCCTTGAGCAGCGCGTCCTGGCTCATGCGCGCGCCTCCCGGGTTCGGCCGCCGGCAGGCAGGCTGTCGAGCAGGTCGGCGCCGCAGGCGTCATCGGTATGGGAATCCATGAGGGGCTCGAACTGCCGGGCGTTGATCAACCGATCCGCCTGTTCGATGGCCTGGGTGACGCGGTGGGGGCTCATTGGGCCTGTCTCCTGCTGGGCTTTTTCACGGGGCCCGGGAGACAGTCAGAAAAAACCCGCCTCCAGGGCGGGTTCGGTGGACGTCGGCTAACCCGCCAATTGCGTAATGGCGGTAATAATGATTCGGCCGAAGTGCAGGGTTGTGCGGGTCATGCCGGCCAACTTAGGCGAAGCCGGGGGCGGCCGTCAAGCGTCGGCGTCGAGGTGGACCAGGACGTTGACGATGTGCCCGGCCGGGTCGCGCAGGAAGAAGCGGCGAACGCCCCAGGGCTCGTCCCGCGGCCCGAAGAGGATTGCCGCGCCGGCCTCGCGGGCCCGCTGCAACACGGCCTCCAGGTCGTCCACCTCCACCGACAGCGCCGGCACCGGGGCACCCCCGCCGCCCTCGCTGGCCAGGGAGAACTGCGCATGGGCGCGGCCCTCGCCGCCCAGGGTGAGAATCCAGCCGTGGTCCATCAGCAGGTCCAGTTCGAATACCTGCCGGTAGAAGGCCGCCAGCGCCGCCGGATCGTCCACGGCCAGGTTGGCGACCAGGCGTCTGACAGCCATGGCCTACTCCATTTTTCAATTCGCCGGGGAACAGTGGCGATCTTCGACGGTCTTTCCAGGATAGGCCAGGAAATCGCCGGCAACAGCCCCATCGCCATGCAGGCAAGCCGGCAGAAATCCCAGGCCTGGCCATACTGTCGATACCGCTCGATGCAGGGATCGCCCAACCGCGAACAGGGAGACGTCCTTCGTGCAGAACTTCCTTCACCGCTACCAGACCGCCTACCGCAAGCTGCGCAACCTGCATTGCAGCGGCCTCACCGCCATGCACCGGGCCTTCCGCTATGCGGCCTTCGGCAGCACCGGGCGCTTCGTCAACGGCTATACGCAGATGCGCATCCACCTCAGCCGCTGAGAGCGCCCGCCTCGCCTCAGCCGAGCAGCGCGCCCAGGTCGAGCAGGCCGTCGCGGCGCGGCGGGCACCAGTAGTAGCCGCCGGTCAGCGGGCGGCTGAAACGGTACAGGGCGTCGACGATGCCGTCTTCCAGGCCGCTCATGCGCCGCAACTGCGCCTCGAAGGCGTCCAGGCTGCGGCCGAAGGCCAGGAACATCAGCCCGGCCTCGGCGCCCGCGGTCCAGGGCATCGAGCGGCGCACCACGAAGGCCTCGGGCTCGAAGCTCTCCTGGGCGGTGCGCTTGACGTGGGCGGACTCGGGCGCCTCGTCCAGTTCCTCGTTGTCGCTCTTGCGCCGGCCGATGATGTCGTCCTGCTCGGCCTGGGGCAGCGCGGCGAAGGCCTGCAGCTGGTGGCGCCACTGCTGGATGGCGGCGAAGCTGCCGCCGTCCAGGCCGGCGCCGGCGCCGGCGACGACCGCCGCATCCACGGCGTCTTCATCCTGAGGGTTCTCGGTGCCGTCTTCGTAGCCGGTCAGGTCCAGGCCGGCGCCGTGGCGGAAGGCCTCGACCTGCTCCACCAGCTGCAACGCCGGCGCCAGTTCGCGCGCCAGCGCATGGGTGCGCAGCAGCAGGTCGCCGCGGTCCTCGCCGCGCAGCCACACCCACAGGGCGTGCTGGGTGGACGGGTTGTCGACGCCGGCGCCGGACAGCGCCGGGAACTCGCGCAGCCCCTCGACCTGGCGGCCCAGCACGCGCACCAGCGATGCGCCGAAGCCGACCACCGCGCTCTCGCCGTCGGCCAGCTGCAGCAGGCGGTCGAGGGCGGCCGGCAAGTGTTCCGCGGCCTGCAGGTCGAAGAACAGGTGGCGGGCCTGGGCGGGAACCGGGGTGGCGAGAATGCCGGGCTGGTAGAGGCTCATGGGGCGTCCTTGGGCGAAAAGGCGCGATTCTACTGGCTGGCGGCGGCTCCGCGTCAATGCGCGGCGCCCGCTGCGGCGCTTCTGCCCATGCCGGGCAGGCCGGACGCAGCGGTCACGAAACGCCTTGCAGGTCAGCCTGGCGCCGGCACCTGCGTTGTTCTTATCGAACACCTACTGTCAAATATTTCTGACTATCGGCGCAGCTCAACCGCACTAAATCAAACAGTTGAACGAATCAAGCCTGCTCGCCTGTCATTTTTTTCATTCAATCGCTCTGTAATTGTTTGACATATTTTACGTCTTTGGCAGACTGCTCGCCCGTTGCGTTCCGGCCGGCAGCCCCTCCTGCCGACCGGGCCCGGCACTCGCCGGGGCCGCCAAGTCCAAAAACAAAAACCGCCAGTCTGCGCCTCCCCTACCCGCCAAGCGCACCTGGCCAGCCAATGGAAAGAACGAACAAATGCTGATCTGGTTTGTCGGGATCTACCTGCTGATTACGGTCATCGTCGGCTTCTACGCCGCGACCCGCGTGCACAACTCCTCGGACTACGCAGCGGCCGGCCGCAGCATGTCCTTCCCCCTGGTCGTGACCATGGTGTTCGCCACCTGGTTCGGCTCCGAGGCCGTTCTGGGCATTCCCGCCACCTTCCTCCAGGAAGGCTTCGCCGGGATCATCGAAGACCCCTTCGGTTCCTTCGGCTGCCTGATGCTGGTGGGCCTGGTCTTCGCCCGCCCGCTGTACCGCCTGAACCTGATGACCATCGGTGACTTCTTCCGCAAGCGCTTCGGCCAGCACGTGGAAATCTTCACCAGCCTGGTGATCATCATCTCCTACATGGGTTGGGTAGCCGCCCAGCTGACCGCGCTCGGCGTGTGCTTCAGCGTGCTTTCCGACGGCGCCATCACCACCACCCAGGGCATGCTCATCGGCACCGTGATCGTGCTGCTGCACACCCTGTTCGGCGGCATGTGGTCCGTGGCCCTGACCGACTTCCTGCAGATGATCATCATCGTCTGCGGCCTGTGCTACCTGGTCTGGCTGATCGGCGACATGGCCGGCGGCCCGCAGGTGGTGATCAGCCACGCCGCGGCCGAAGGCAAGTTCCACTTCCTGCAGGGCACCTCGGCCAAGGACATAGTCGCCTTCCTCGGCGCGGCGGTGACCATGATGTTCGGTTCCATCCCGCAGCAGGACGTGTACGCCCGGGTGATGTCGGCCAAGACCGAGAAGATCGCCTCGCGCGCCACCATGACCGGCGCCGCCTGCTACCTGGTGTTCTGCATGCTGCCGATCTTCCTGACCTACGCCGCGTCGATGATCGACCCGCAGATGGTCAAGCACTGGCTGAACGAGGACGCCCAGCAGATCCTCCCGCACCTGATCATGGAGCGCACCCCGATGTTCGCCCAGATCATGTTCTTCGGCGCCCTGCTCTCGGCGATCATGTCCTCGGCCTCCGGCGCCCTGCTGGCCCCGTCGGTGACCCTCACCGAGAACATCCTCAAGCCCATGCTGCCGCACCTGAACGACCACCAGGCGCTGAAGCTGATGCGCGCCAGCGTGCTGGCCATGACCATCGCCACCTGCCTGTTCGCCTTCTACTCCAACGCCAGCATCTACGAGATGGTCGGCAACGCGTACAAGGTGACCCTGGTCGCCGCCGTGGTGCCGCTGTTCTTCGGCCTGTTCTGGAAGCGCGCCACCACCCAGGGCGCCCTGACCGCCATCGCCTGCGGGCTGATCGGCTGGATCTCGCTGGAGATGGGCCACCAGGAAGGCGACTTCTGGCCGCCGCAATTGGTGGGCCTGATCTGCAGCGCCTTCGGCATGATCATCGGCTCCCTGGCCCCGCAGTTCAGCAAGAACCACGGCGACCACACCGAGACGCTGACCGAGCAGGCCGCAGCAGCTGCCGCCGGCAACTAAGCCTCGCGCTGAATGGAAGAGCCCCGCCTTGGCGGGGCTTTTCTTTTGCGCGCTCTTCGCAGGAGCAACTGTCTTGCGCCGAGATGCTCTTCGTAGGATGGGTTGAGCTTGCGATACCCATGCTGCCGTGGTGATGGGTATCGCTTCGCTCAACGCCATCCTACGAAAAGCCGTGCTTCCTGGAACCGTAGGAGCGGACCTTGTCCGCGATAGCCGGACGTCCCGGCGCGATTCGCGGATGAGATCCGCTCCGCCCCACCCACACCATTTCCCTGTAGCGGCGATGATGGGTATCGCTTCGCTCAACGCCATCCTACGACGGTGCGCCTTCCGCCATGTGAGCGAAGCAATTGCCCGTGGAACCAACCATTCGTGACTTCACGGCAAATATCCTTTGCCGCTACCCGCGTTTTTCTCAGCAGTGCATCCCCGGATACTAAGCTCCAGTGCAACCCATCCCCCACAGGAGCTTCCCATGAGCATTCCCGCCCTCGGCCTCGGCACCTTCCGCCTCAAGGACCAGGTGGTCATCGACTCGGTATCCACCGCCCTGGAGCTGGGCTACCGCGCCATCGACACCGCGCAGATCTACGGCAACGAGGCCGAGGTCGGCCAGGCCGTGGCGGCCAGCGGCGTGCCGCGCGGCGAGCTGTACCTGACCACCAAGATCTGGACCGAGAACCTCTCCCGCGAGCGGCTGATCCCCAGCCTGGAAGAAAGCCTGGACAAGCTGAAGACCGACTACGTCGACCTCTGCCTGATCCACTGGCCCTCGCCGGGCGGCGCGGTGCCGGTCGCCGAATACATGGCGGCCCTGGCCGAGGCCAAGGCGCGTGGCCTGGCCCGCGAGATCGGCGTGTCCAACTTCACCCTGGCGCTGATGCAGCAGGCCATCGACGTGGTCGGCGCCGGCGAGATCGCCACCAACCAGGTGGAGCTGCACCCCTACCTGCAGAACCGCAAGGTCGCCGGCTTCGCCGAACGCCACGGCATCCGCATCACTTCCTACATGACGCTGGGCTACGGCAAGGTGCTGGGCGACGCGGTGATCGGCGAGATCGCCCAGCGCCACGACGCCAGCCCGGCGCAGGTGGTGCTGGCCTGGGCCATGCAACTGGGCTACGCGGTAATCCCCTCCTCCACCCGGCGCGCCAACCTGGCGAGCAACCTGGCCGCCCGCGAGCTGCGCCTGAGCGACGCGGACATGGCCGCCATCGCCGCCCTGGAACGCAACGAACGCATCACCAGCCCGGCCAGCCTGGCCCCGGCCTGGGACTGAAGCCGGCGGCTTGCGCTGCAGCCACGGCGCGGGTAAATGTCGTGGCCGCCACTTTCGCTTCGAATGGGAGAACGCCATGGATCTTGGAATAGCTGGACGCTGGGCGCTGGTCTGCGCCGCCAGCAAGGGCCTGGGCAAGGGCTGCGCCAAGGCGCTGGCCGGCGAAGGCGTGAACCTGGTGATCAACGCCCGCGGCGCCGAGGCGCTGGAAGCCACCGCCGCGGAACTGCGCCGGCACGCGCCGGGCATCGAGGTGCGCTGCGTGCCCGGCGACGTGGGCCAGGCGGAGGTGCGCGCGGCCCTGCTGGCGGCCTGCCCGCAGGTGGACATCCTGATCAACAACGCCGGCGGCCCGCCGCCCGGCGACTTCCGCGCCTGGGGCCGCGAGGAATGGCTGGGCGCCCTGGAGCTGAACATGCTCACGCCCATCGAGCTGATCAAGGCCACGGTGGACGGCATGGCCGAGCGCGGCTTCGGCCGGGTGGTGAACATCACCTCCTCGGCGGTGAAGGCGCCGATCGACATCCTCGGCCTGTCCAACGGCGCGCGCAGCGGCCTCACCGGCTTCGTCGCCGGCCTGGCCCGCCAGCGCCGCCTGGCCTCGCGCAACGTCACGCTCAACGCGCTGCTGCCCGGCTCCTTCGACACCGACCGCCTGCGCAAGGGGCTGGGCGATGACCAGGGCAAGGTCGAGCAGTGGCTGCAGGCGATCCCTGCCGGGCGCTTCGGCACGCCGGAGGAGTTCGGGGCGTTCTGTGCCTTTGTTTGCAGTACCCATGCGGGGTATCTCACCGGGCAGAATCTATTGCTGGATGGTGGGGCTTATCCGGGGACGTTCTGAGTGGCGGCTTTACTTGTAGGAGCGAGCTTGCTCGCGAACAGAGTTCACCGGGAATGCAGGTGCTGGATTTGAGAGCGCCCTCTCCCTAACCCTCTCCCTGAAGGGAGAGGGGACCGTTGGGCAGAGCTGGATGTTCTGGCGTTAGCCGGCAACACCGAAGGTTCCCAACTGAAACCATCACTTTTCTCGGCACGATCTAGCCCCCTCTCCCTTCAGGGCGGGGCGCGCAGCCGAGGGCTGGGGAGAGGAGTCAACCCAACGCACCACGCCCACCGGGAACTACCATTCGCGAGCAAGCTCGCTCCTACGAAAAACTGCCTCCAGGGCCCCCGATGAAAGTCCAATCCGACGAACTCCGCACCTTCACCACCGTCATCGACAGCGGCTCCATCACCGCCGCCGCCGAGCAGCTGGGCCTCACCGCCTCGGCCGTCAGCCGCACCCTGGCGCGCCTGGAGGACAAACTCGGCACCACCCTGCTCAACCGCACCACGCGGCGCATGAAGCTCACCGAGGAAGGCCAGTTCTTCCTCGACAGCGCGCGGCACATCCTGGCGCAGATGGACGAGCTGGAAGAACGCCTGGCGCTGCGCCAACAACGGCCGGCCGGGCGCCTGCGGATCAATGCCGCCTCGCCCTTCATGCTGCACGCCGTGGTGCCGCACATCGACGCCTTCCGCGCGCAGTACCCGGACATCGAGCTGCAGCTGAACACCAACGACCTGAACATCGACCTGCTGGAACAGAGCACCGACGTCGCCATCCGCATCGGCACCCTCAGCGATTCGACGCTGCATGCCCGGCCCCTGGGCAGCAGCCGGCTGAACCTGCTGGCCAGCCCGGCCTACCTGGAGAAACACGGCGCGCCGCAAAGCGTGGAAGACCTGGCCCGGCACAGCCTGCTCGGCTTCACCCAGCCGGAAAGCCTGAACGTCTGGCCGCTGCCCCATGCCGGTGGGGAAAGCCTGGCGATCACCCCCGACCTTTCCGCCTCCAGCGGCGAGACGCTGCGCCAGCTGGCCCTGGCCGGCCAGGGCATCGTCTGCCTGGCGGGTTTCATGACCTGCCACGACATCGCCGCCGGGCGCCTGGTCAAGGTGCTGCCGGAACTGGTGCGCGAGACGCGCCAGCCGATCAACGCGGTGTACTACCGCAACTCGCAGCTGGCCCTGCGCATCCAGTGCTTCCTGGACTTCATCCAGGAACGGCTGGCGACCACCCTCGGCGGCTGATCAGTCCGCCGCCACCACGCTCGCGGCCGGCTGCTTCGGCTGGCTGGTCAGGGTGGTGCCCACCGAGGCGAGCATGATCGCGGCGATGGCCAGCCACTGCAGCACGGTCAGCTGCTCACCGAGGAACACCAGGCCGGACAGCGCGGCGAAAGCCGGCTCGATGCTCATCAGGGTGCCGAAGGTGCGCGCCGGCAGGCGCGTCAGGGCGATCATCTCGAGGGTGTAGGGCAAGGCGCTGGAGAGCACCGCCACGCCCAGCAGCGCCGGGATCAGTTGCAGGTCGAACAGCGCGGCGCCGGAATGCACCAGGCCCACGGGGAAGATGCATATTGCCGCGATGGTCACGCCCATGGCGGCGGTCTGGGTGCCATGGTCGTTGCCGGCGCGCTGGCCGAACAGGATGTACATCGCCCAGCAGGCGCCCGCGCCCAGGGCCAGCGCGGCGCCCAGCGGGTCGACGCCATGGCCCAGCTCGCCGATGGGCAGCAGCAGCCAGAGGCCGCACACGGCGATGGCGATCCAGAGGAAGTCGATGGGCTTGCGCGAGAAGTACAGCGCCACCGCCAGCGGCCCGGTGAACTCCAGGGCCACGCCGACGCCCAGCGGAATCGTGCGCAGGGCCATGTAGAACATCAGGTTCATGCCGCCCAGGGTAATGCCGTAGGCCAGCAGCGGCCCCCAGGAACTGCGCGCGACGGGCTTGCGCCAGGGGCGCAGCACGGCGAGCAGGATGATCGCCGCGAACAGCAGGCGCATGGCCGTCACGCCCTGGGCGCCGAGCACCGGGAACAGGCTCTTGGCCAGGGCCGCCCCGCCCTGGATCGAGGCCATGGAGACGAGCAGCACGGCGACCGGGAAGAACAGCGTGGCGAAACGGGAACGCGGCATGGAGGCAGACCGAAAAGGTTGAAATGCAGCCAGGGACCTGGCGTATGCTTATGCGCAACATAATGCGCAAAATCGGTCGAATGAGCAATATATTGCCCAACACCAACGAACGCCCCAGCGTGCTCGTCCACGTCGCCGACAACGTCAAGACCCTGCGCCGCGCCGCGGGCCTGAGCCAGGACGCCCTGGCCAAGGCCAGCGACGTCAGCCGGCGCATGCTGGTCGGCATCGAAGGCGGCGACACCAACGTCAGCCTGGCCACCCTCGACCGCATCGCCGCGGCCCTCTCGGTGACCTTCGCCGACCTGGTGCGCGCCCCGCAGACCGGCGACCTCTCGCGGGTCGACGTGGTGGCCTGGGCCGGCCGCCAGGCGGAAAGCCGCGGCACCCTGCTGGCCAGCACCCCGGCCCGCGGCCAGGCCGAGCTGTGGCACTGGTCCCTGGCGCCGGGGGACAGCTACGACGCAGAGCCCGATGCCGAGGGGTGGTATGACATGGTCTACGTCATCGAGGGTCAGCTGACGCTGGAGATCGGTGACCAGCGCTGGGAGGTGGCTTGCGGGGGGTTCCATGTGTTCAAGAGCAACCAGCGGTTTTCCTATCGGAACCTGGGGAATGGGTTGCTGCGCTTTGTGCGCAATGTGGTGAATTGAGGGGTGGGGTTGCTTTCGATGGTGCCTCCCGGCGGTCGTGGTGCATTGGATTGAGCCCGTAACCCTCTCCCCAGCCCTCGGCTGCGCGCCCCGCCCTGAAGGGAGAGGGGGCTAGTCCGTGCCGAGAGAAGGAATAGTTTTAGCTGGAAACCGCCAGAGCTGCCGGCTAACACCAGAACACCAAACCCTGCCCAACGGTCCCCTCTCCCTTCAGGGAGAGGGTTAGGGAGAGGGCGCTCTCAACCCCAGCACCTGCAATCCCCAGCCAACTCTGTTCGCGAGCAAGGACTAGGCGTCCCCCTCGCTCCTACGAAAAGCCCCCCACCCAGCAACGAAAAAGACCCGCCGAACAGGCCGTGTGAAAACACCCTGACTGCAGGCCAAGCCAACGCCCCGACTGGTTCGGGGCGTTGGTGTTTCTGGGCCATGGAAAAAGGGTGGGCTTTAGCCCATCAGCTCGATCAACCGGCGAGCACCGAGCACATTGAGGGCCCGTTTCAGGTTGTAAGCGTTGACCGCCAAGGCCATTTCCGTGCGCGCCCCCTGCAACTGGCGGAGCAGGAAGCGGCCGTTGCCCAGGATCCACTGTTTCAGGTTGCCGAAGGGATGTTCGACGATGGACCGGCGCCTGACCATCATCTCCGGATGGGCCTGCATCCGCTGCTGCATGCGCTCGAAAGCCGCTTCATGGGCATGCCGGGTGACGTGTCGGCGTTTGGCTTTCGTGCACTGCGGCTGCAAGGGGTAAGCGCTGCAATCGGTGCGGGCCGCATAGATGCGCTGCTTGCCGTTCACCTGCTTGAGCGGCAGCCATTCGCCCGCCGGGCATTGGTACTGGTCGGTTTCCGCGTCGTAGGTAAAGGCGCTGCGGTCGAACAGCGCGGGACCGTCGCCCTGATTGTTGATCCCCCGATTCGCCGGCACATAGGCGATGATGCCGGCCTCGTCACAGGCCTGGAACTGCTCGCCATTGGAGTAGCCGGCATCCGCCGTGACCGTCAAGTGCGCCTGTTCCAGCACGGCCTGGGCGGCCTTGGCCATGGGTTCCAGTTGCTGGTTGTCGCTGCCGTCCTGGGTCACCGCATGATGCAGGATCAGGCCATGCTCACCATCCACCGCACTCTGCACGTTGAAGGCCACCTTGACTCCTTGGTGCGTGCGCATCAGGCGGGCTTCGCTCTCGCCAACCACGAATTGCTCCAGCCCCTGCGCCTCCATCAGTGCCTGGGCTGTCAGGTTGTCGGCATGCCGGTTCTCCAGGTGTTGCAGCGCGGTCTTGACCGCGCTGCGATCGACCACTTCAGTCGCTTCGCTACGGTCGGCCTCGTCCAGCTCCGCCAGATAGCGGGCAATCTGCGCCTCCAGCTTGGCCTGTTGGCGTTTGAGCTTGGCCAGGCTCAGGTGCTTGCGCTGCGACGCCACCGCCTGGAACTTGCTGCCATCGATGGCCACCAGTTGGCCACTGATCAGCCCCACCTGACGGCAGAACTGCACGAAGGCCCGGCAGGTCGCCTGAAAGGCCGCCCCATTGTTCTTGCGGAAGTCGGCAATGGTCTTGAAGTCCGGTGCCAACCGGCCCAGCAACCACATCACCTCGACATTGCGTCGGCACTCGGCTTCCAGCCGGCGCGAGGAACGGATGCGCTGGAAGTAGCCGTACAGGTAAAGCTTGAGCAGGTCCGCGGGATCGTAGGCCGGCCGCCCCGTCTTCTGCGGCTGCGCTTTGCTGAAACCCAGGACCTGCAGGTCCAGCTGCGCCACATAGGCCTCGATCACCCGCACCAGATGGTCCTCGGGAACCAGTTCGTCCAATGACGGAGGAAACAGACTGTCCTGACCGCGCGCCTCTCCCTGGATGTAGCCCATAAACGACAATGCCCGTATCGATCGATACGGGCATTGTCTTCGGCCTCCACTCAGACGGCTAGGTTTTCACACAGTCTGCGAAGCGGGCCTTTCTCTCATGCCGGAAGCCTCAGAAACTCTGCGGCATCTCCCCCCGCGCCAGGCGGGCGTTGATGTCGGCCACCACCGCCGGCAGCTCTGCAATGGTGTCGATCAGGTAATGCGGGCGCGAACCCTCGAACATCTGCCCGATCCGCCGGCGCTCCTGTTCCAGCTTGTCCTGCGGCAGCGCCTTGTACTGCTCGTAGGTCAGGCCCAGGGCGTTGCCCGAGCAGGTCAGCGCCACGGTCCACATGCCGGCGCGGCGGCCTTCGAGGATGCCCGGCCAGGTGTCGTCGACCTTCACGCAGGCGGCCACGTCGTCGATGCCCAGGGCGATCACGTTGGCCAGGGCCTGGGCCGGGTGCGGGCGGCCGTTGGGCACTTCGTCGGTGGCCACCACGTGGTCGGCGACGTAGCCATTGCTGGCGGCCAGCTTGACCACCTTTTCCATCACCACCGCCGGGTAGCCGGAGCAGGAGCCGATCTTCAGGCCCTGTTCGCGCAGCTTGGCGATGGCGTCGAGGGCGCCGGGGATCAGCGCCGAGTGCTCGGCGATCTTCTCGATCTGCAGCGGCATGAAGCGCTCGTAGATGGCGGTGACGTCATCGTCCGTCGGCGTGCGGCCGAACTTCGCCTTGTAGCGCTCGGCGATGGCCGGGATGTCGCACAGGGTGCGGATGTGGTCCCACTTGCCCATGCCCATGGGGCCGCGGGCTTCTTCCAGGCTGACCTGCACGCCGAACTCGGCGAAGGCCTCGACGAAGATCTGCGTCGGCGCGAAGGAGCCGAAGTCGACCACGGTGCCGGCCCAGTCCAGTACCACGGCTTGCAGTTGCTTGGGTTGTTCGTAGTTCATCGTTTGCATCCTGTTGTCGGGCGCAGGCCGGGCCTGCGCCGGGAAAGGGGTTCAGATCTCGAAGACTTCCATCTCGCGCAGCGTCTGGGCGATGGCCGCCACCGCCTCGCGCATGCCCTGGGCGTCGACCTGGCCGATGCAGCCGACGCGGAAGGTTTCCACCTGGGTCAGCTTGCCCGGGTAGAGGATGTAGCCCTTCTCGCGCACCCGGTTGTAGAACTCGGTGAAGCTGTAGCGGGCATCGCGCGGGGCGTGGAAGGTGACGATGATCGGCGCCTGGATCGCCGCCGGCAGGAAGCTGCGGAATCCGAGTTTGGCCATCTCGCCCAGCAGAGTCTGGCAGTTGTCCGCGTAACGATTGTGACGGGCCGCCAGGCCGCCCTCCTCCTCGTACTGGCTCAGCGCCTCGTGCAGCGCGGCGACCACGTGGGTGGGCGGGGTGAAGCGCCACTGGCCGGTCTTGGCCATGTAGGCCTGCTGGTCCTGCAGGTCCATGGCCAGGGAGTGGCAGTTGCCGGCGCTGGCCGCCAGCGACTCGTTGCGGGCGAAGACGAAGCCCATGCCGGGCACGCCTTCCAGGCACTTGCCGGAAGCGGCGATCAGCGCGTCGAAGGGCACCTTGCGGGCGTCGATGTCGAGGGCGCCGAAGGAGCTCATGGCGTCGATGATCAGGCGCTTGCCGTGGGCCTCGACGACCTTGGCGATGGCTTCCAGCGGGTTGAGGATGCCGGTGCTGGTCTCGCAGTGGATCAGCGCCACGTGGGTCACGGCCGGGTCGGCGGCGAGCAGGCGGTCGACGTCCTCGGCGGTGGTGGGCACGTCCTCTTCGGTCTCGAAGGTGCTGAACTGCCGGCCGACCACCTGGCAGATCTTCGCCAGGCGCTTGCCGTAGGCGCCGTTGATCAGCACCAGCACCTTGCCGTCGCGCGGCACCAGGGTGCCCACCGCGGCCTCGACGGAGAAGGTGCCGCTGCCCTGCAGCGGCACGCAGGTGTGGCTGCCTTCGCCATGGATGATGGCCAGCAGGCGGGAACAGACTTCGGCGGTCAGGGCGTTGAAATCGTTGTCCCAGGAGCCCCAGTCGACCAGCATGGCGCGGCGGGTCCGCGGGGAAGTGGTCAGGGGGCCGGGGGTCAACAGGATGGGCGCGCGCTCGGCAGTGCTCATGCTCGGTTCCTCTATCAGGGGAAAACCTGTGCGGGGTGAGGTTCTTGTCGCGGCCCGTCGAGCGGGCCTGGACATACGTTGCCAAGCGACGCGTTATCGCTCAAATTGTTTGTCATGATCCCAGGCATAAGTAGGACCTATACCCTATGAACCTGTTCCAGCTCCGCGCCTTCGACGCCGTGGCCCGCGAAGGCAGCTTCACCCGCGCCGCCGAGCGCCTGTTCATCAGCCAGCCGGCGGTGACCGGGCACGTCAAGGCGCTGGAAGAGCACTACCAGGTCAACCTGTTCCGCCGCACCGCCCGCGCCGTGGAGTTGACCGAGGAAGGCCGCCGCCTGGCGGCCATCAGCCGCACGCTGTTCGCCCTGGAGGAAGAGGCCGAGACGCTGCTCGACGCCAACCGCAAGCTGCTCAGCGGGCGCATCGAGGTGGCGGCCGACGGCCCGCACCTGGTCATGCCCCTGCTCGCCCGCCTGCGCGCGCGCTACCCCGGCATCACCGTCAACCTGCGCCTGGGCAATGCCCAGGAGACGCTGAACGCGCTGCTCAGCGAGCACGTGGACGTGGCCGTGGTGACCGAGGTGGACGAGCGGCCGGGGCTGTACCTGCGCGAGCTGGTGCAGTCGCACCTGTGCGCCCTGCTGCCGGCGGAACACGCCTGGTGCGGGCGCGGCGAGGGCATCCCGCTGGCGGAGCTGGACCAGCAGATCATGGTGCTGCGCGAGCCGGACTCCATCACCCGCCGCACCTTCGACCGCGCCTGCGGCGCCCTGCCGATACAGCCGCGGGTGCTGATGGAGCTGAGCAGCCGCGAGGCGGTCACCGAGGCGGTGGCGGCGGAGCTGGGCATCGGCATCGTCTCCTCGCTGGAAGTCAGCCGCGACCCGCGGGTGCGCGCCGTGCCGCTGCTCGGCGAGGCGCTGGTGAACCGGCATTCCCTCGGCTGCCTGGAGCGGCGCCGTGGGTTGCGGGTGGTGAGTGCGTTCCTGGAGCTGGCGGAGGATGGCGGGGCCTGACCTGCCGTTGACGACGGATAATCGCGGACGGAGTCCGCTCCTACACATCCCGCATAGGCACGGCACCGTAGGATGGGTTGAGCTTGCGAAACCCATGCGGTTGCGGTGATGGGTATCGCTCCGCTCAACCCATCCTACGGGGTGTTGCCGGAAGGTGTACCGTCCGCGATTGCCCCCAAGGCGACGCCGGACTAGCCAGCCCCCTCCCACAAATCCTCGCGCACCACGTCGAGAAAGGTCGACACGATCCGCCGCGAACTCTGCTCGCGCAGGCACACCAACGTCTCGCTCATCCGCCTTTCACAATCGACTATCGGCAGCGCATGCACCCGGCTGTCGGCACCGAATTCGGCGGCCGACACCACCCCCAGGCCGATGCCCGCCACCACTGCCTCGCGGGCGGCCTCGCGGCCTTCCACCTCGATGGCCGGGCGGATGCGCAGGCCGGCGCGGTGCATTTCCTCTTCCAGCGTCTGGCGCGTCACCGAGCCCTGCTCGCGCAACACCAGCGGCGCGTCGTCCAGGTCCGCCAGGCGGATCGACTCGCGCCCGGCCCAGGGGTGGCCGCTGGCGACGAAGGCGACTATGGGGTCGCTGCGCAGGGTCACCGACAGCAACCGCTCGTCCTCCACCGTGCGCCCCAGCAGCGCCAGGTCGGCCCGGTAGTTGAACAGCGACTGCAGCGATTCGTCGGTGTTGCCGCTCTCGATGCGCACGTGGATGCCCGGGTAGCGCTGGCAGAAGCGCGCCACCTGCGGCAGCAGGTGCACCGCGGCGTCCACCGCCAGGGTCAGGTTGCCGGTCTGCAGCGCGCTGGAGGCCGCCAGCAGTTCGTGGGCCTCGGCCTCGATGACGAACAGCCGCTGGGTCACCGCCAGCAGGCGCTCGCCCAGGTCGGTCAGGCGCACCGAGCGCTTGTTGCGGTGGAACAGCAGCACGCCGTAGCGCTCCTCCAGCTTGCGCACCTGGTCGGAAACCGCCGGCTGGGTGAGGAACAGGCGCTCGGCGGCGCGGGTGAAGCTGCCGGTCAGCGCCACGGCGTGGAAGGCCTTCAGTTGCGCGTGGGAAACCTGCATGGGCCTGGCTCCGTAGGGTTCGGGAAGGTCGCCACTGTAGTCGGCCGGCGCCGCAACTTACAAGTCAGACTTATTTTTAAAATTTGATAAATCGATTTTATTTATTTATCCGAACTTGTTTCCATGCGTTTCACCAAGGGCCCCGGCCCACGGCAACCTCACCGCATCCGCCCTGACCCGTCACCTCCGGAAAGGTACGGCCCGCTCATATAACAACAACAAGTTTTTCCCTGACTGCCGGCACTCCAACAACAACGAGGTCAGATCAGATGAGCAACCCCACCGGCACCGCAGCCCACGCGGGCAAAGGTTCCATGCAGCGCTGGCGCGTGCAGATCTTCGCGATCACCTGGCTCGCGTACGCCGCCTTCTACTTCACCCGCAAGGCCTTCTCCGTGGCCAAGCTCGGCATCGCCGAGGACACGACCTTCGAACTGGACAAGGCCATGATGGCCGACATGGACGCCATCTACCTGGCCGCCTACGCCGTGGGCCAGTTCACCTGGGGCGTCTTCGCCGACCGCTTCGGCCCGCGCATCGTGGTGTTCGGCGGCCTGGCGATCTCCACCCTCGCCGCCCTGGTCATGGGCACCTTCGCCACCGTGCCGATCTTCGCCAGCTGCATGGTCATCCAGGGCCTGGCGCAGTCCACCGGCTGGTCCGGGCTGTGCAAGAACATGGGCAGCTTCTTCGCCGCCCACGAGCGCGGGCGCATCCTCGGCCTGTGGAGCACCTGCTACGCCTTCGGCGGCCTGGTCGCCTCGCCCTTCGCCGGCTGGTGGGCCTACAGCGTGTTCGGCACCTGGCACGCGGCCTTCTATTCCTCCGCCGCGGTGGTCGGCGGCGTCGCCCTGCTGTTCCTGCTGCTGCAACGCAACCGCCCGCAGGACGTCGGCCTGCCGCCGGTCGAGGCGGAAGAGCCGCAGGCCGTGCACTACGCCGGCTTCCATGAGCAGGGCAAGAACCCCGGCTTCTGGGAAACCCTTGGCGCCGTGCTGCGCAACCGCACCGTGATGACCCTCGGCCTGGCCTACTTCCTGCTCAAGCCGGCGCGCTACGCCATCCTGCTGTGGGGCCCGGTGATCGTCTACGAACGCATGCCGGCCCTGGGCAAGGTGGGCGCCGCGGTGCTGCCGACCGCCTTCGAGATCGCCGGGCTGCTCGGCCCCATCCTCATCGGCCTGGCCTCGGACAAGCTGTTCGGCGCCCGGCGCATGCCCGCCTGCGTCATCAGCCTGATCGGCCTGACCGCCTGCCTGGCGCTGTTCGTCCCGGCCATGCAGACCGGCAGCGCGATGCTGGTGTTCGCCCTGCTGTTCATGATGGGCCTGACCCTCTACGGCCCGGACTCGATGATCAGCGGCGCCGCCGCCATCGACTTCGGCACCGGCAAGGCCGCGGGCACCGCCGCCGGCTTCGTCAACGGCTGCGGCTCGGTGGGCGCCATCCTCGGCGGCCTGCTGCCCGGCTACTTCGACACCTACAGCGTGTTCATCGGCTTCACCGTCACCGCGCTGATCGCCGCCGCCATCCTGGTGCCGCACTGGAACAGCCTGCCCGAAGGCGCGCGCAAGAGCGCCCCGGCCACGCCGAACCGCCCCCTGAAGGTGCGCCCGGCGCGCACCTGATTCCCGGGGCACAGGGACGTGCCCACCCCGCCCGATAAACCGCATACCGAACGCCCTACCCTGCGCCTCAATCACGGAGACTCCCCATGCGCCCCTTCTGGCTCGCCCAGGCCCTGCAGCACGACAGCGACAGGGCCGCCCCGCTGCAACAGGACACCCGCGCCGACGTGTGCATCGTCGGCGGCGGCTACACCGGCCTGTGGACCGCCATCCAGCTCAAGGAACAGAACCCCGAACTGGACGTGGTGATAGTCGAAGCCGACATCTGCGGCGCCGGCGCCAGCGGGCGCAACGGCGGCTGCGCGCTGTCCTGGTCGGCAAAGTTCTTCACCCTGGAGCGGCTGTTCGGCCTGGCCGAGGCGATCCGCCTGGTGAAGGCCTCCGAGCGCAGCATCCAGGCCATCGGCGAGTTCTGCGAGAAGTACGGGGTGGATGCCGACTACCGCCTGGACGGCACCCTGTACACCGCGACCAACGCCGCCCAGGTCGGCGCCACCGACGGGGTGATCGCCGCGCTGGAGAAGCACGGCATCAACTCCTTCACCCGCCGCCCGCTGGAAGACGTGCGGCGCATGGCCGGCTCGGACAAGCACCTGGAAGGCTGGTTCTCCCCCGCCGCCGCCAGCGTGCAGCCGGGCAAGCTGGTACGCGGCCTGCGCCGGGTGGCGCTGCAGCTGGGCGTGCGCCTGTACGAAGGCACGCCCATGACCGGCCTGGAGGAAGGCCACCCCGCCCGCGTGCACACGCCCCATGGCCAGGTGGCGGCGGACCGCGTGGTGCTGGCGATCAACGCCTGGATGGCGCGGGCGTTCCCGCAGTTCGAGCGCACGGTGGCCATCGTCTCCAGCGACATGATCATCACCGAGCCGCGCCCGGACCTGCTGCGGCAGATCGGCCTGACCTCGGGGGTGACCGTGCTCGACTCGCGCATCTTCGTGCACTACTACCACAACACCCCGGACGGCCGGCTCATGCTCGGCAAGGGCGGCAACACCTTCGCCTACGGCGGGCGCATGCTGCCGGTGTTCGACCAGCCTTCGCCCTACCTCGGCCTGCTGCGGCGCAGCCTCGGCGAGTTCTTCCCGACCTTCGCCGAGGTGCCCATCGCCGCCAGCTGGAACGGCCCCTCCGACCGCTCGGTGACCGGCCTGCCGTTCTTCGGCCGGCTCGGCGCCGGCGGCAACATCTTCTACGGCTTCGGCTACTCCGGCAGCGGCGTCGGCCCCTGCCACATGGGCGGGCAGCTCCTCGCCTCGCTGGTGCAGGGCCTGGACGACGAGTGGACGCGCTCGCCGCTGGCCCAGGGGCCGCTCGGCCACTTCCCGCCGGAGCCGGTGCGCTACCTGGGCTCGCTGATGGTGCGCAACGCCATCCGCCGCAAGGAGCAGGCCGAGGACCACGGCCGCCGCCCGCGGCGCCTGGACGTGCGCCTGGCGAAGTTCGCCGCGGCCGCCGGCAAGGCCGACAAGGCCTGAGCCCCTCCCCCTTTTCCCTCACAAGCCGGCTGAGGGACGAGCGAGGCGCGCTTGCGGGCCTCGCTCTTTTTTTCTCGGCGCCCCGGCTTGTGCCGAGCACGCCCGTCGAACGATAATTATTCTCATCAGAAAATGACTTGCATGGACGTCGCGTGAGCCTTTCCCACCTCGACACCGTGTTCCTCGCCCAACGCACCCCGCTGCTGCGCACCCTGGCGAGAATGGTGAAGAACCCCAGCATCGCCGAAGAACTGGTCCAGGAAACCTACCTGCGCGTGGCCCGCACCCTGCGCGAGCGCCCGGTGGAACACCTGGAGCCGTTCCTCTTCCAGACCGGCCGCAACCTCGCCCTGGACCACCTGCGCCACCTGCGAATGCAATCGCGCACCCTGCTCGACGACGTGCCCCAGCAGGTGCTCCAGGCGGTGCCCTCCAGCCAGCCATCCGCGGAGGACGGCCTGCACGCCGAGCAGTTGCTGGAGCGCCTGGGCTCGGCCCTGGAACGCCTCACCCCGCGCCAGCAGCGGATCTTCATCCTCAGCCGGCTGCACGGCTGCGGCTACGCGGAAATCGCCGAGCAACTGGGGGTATCGCCCAGCACCGTGCAGAAGGAACTGAAGCTCATCATGGCCATCTGCATCGGCGTGCTCGGGCGCCTGGAGCCGCCGGCATGACGGGCTACCCATCGGCCCGCGGCTGGCCCACAATGTGCGCCCCCGATTCGAGGAACGCCGCGTGACCGCCCCGGACCCGCACCTGGCCCAAGCGCTGGACTGGCTGCTCCAGCTGGAAGACGCCGACGCCGCCACCCGTGGGCGCTTCGACGCCTGGCTGGCCGCGGACCCGGCCAACGCCCGCGCCTTCCGGCACGCCAGCAGCCTGTGGGACTCGCCGCTGCTCGGCCTGGCCGCCACCGGCCTGGAGGCCCAGGCGCAGCACCAGGCGCGGCAGGGCAAGCGCCGGCGCTGGCGTTCCTTCGCCGCCGCCGCGGGGCTGTTGCTGGCAGTGGGCGTGGCCCTGCAGGGCGACCTGCTGACGCACATCCGCGCCGACCACTACACCGCCGTGGGCCAGCGCCAGAGCCTGCAACTGGCCGACGGCTCGCGCATCCTGCTGAACACCGACACCGCCCTGTCCAGCCACCTCGACGAGCAGCGCCGCAGCGCCCGGCTGTTCCGCGGCGAAGCCTACTTCGACGTGGCCCACGACCGCAGCCGCCCCTTCGAGGTGGAGGCCGGCCCGGTGCAGGTGAGCGTGCGCGGCACCGCCTTCGCCGTGCGCTACCTGGGCAACGAGGCGGAAGTCAGCGTGCAGCACGGCGAGGTGGACCTGCGCAGCGCCGGCGACGACACCCGCGTCAGCCTCGGCGCCGGCGACAGCATCCGCGTCGGCCCCGGCGGCTTCGGCGAGCGCCGCCACAACGGCGAGAGCCAGCGCCTGCTGGCCTGGGTGCAGGGCCGCCTGGTGTTCGAGAACTGCCCGCTGAGCCAGGTGCTGGCCGAGCTGCGGCGCTACTACCCGGGCTGGATCGTCAATGCCGACGAGCGCCTGGAAGACGTCAGCATCACCGCCAACTACCGCCTGGACGACCCGCTGGGCGCCATGCGCTCCCTCGCCCAGATCACCTCCTCGCACCTGCGCGAATACCCGCGCCTGCTGATCCTCAACTAAGGCGCGCCCGCCATCGCGGGCGGCGTGTGGCAGCCCTTGCAGGAACGCACCGGGCCGGCCTGCTGGAAGGATTGCAGGCGCTTGAGGTGGCAGCTTTCGCAGAACTGGTGGAAGTCGTGCTCGATGGTCACGGCCAGCTGCGGCGACTCCTTGTGGCAGAGCACGCAGGTGCGGCTGCCGCTGGGCGAGGCCGAGGTGGAGCGGTCGACGAAGTCGTGGTGGCAGGTGACACAGTTGATGCTGCCGTGGTTGGTGTGGTCGAAGTTCATCGGCAGCAGTGGGTGCTGGCGCACCAGTTGGTCGTGGCCGTGCCGCGCGCCGAGGACGAAAGCCGCCAGCAGCGGGATGGCCAACAGCAGGTACCAGCGCTTCATAGCAGCGGCAGGTCCACGCTGCCGAGCAGCGCATAGAGCCCGGCCAGGGCCAGGCCGGCGCAGAGCACGCCCAGGCTCAGGCGGCTGGCCAGGTAGGCGCTGTGCCGCCGGCGCCCGCCCTCGGCATAGTGCGGCGTGGGCCGCGGCAGCAGCGGCCAGGCCAGCGCGGCGACGCTGAGCGCGCCCCAGAGCACGGCCTTCCAGGTGGCGCCGCTGTAGTAGCCGGCGCCGATCATGTGCACGCCGGCCAGCGCGACTATGGCCGCGCTCCACCCATAATGCCAACGACGGAAGTCCGCATGCCTGGGCCAGATGCGCCGGCGCACGGCGGTCAGGCTCAGCGGCAGGATCAGCAGCAGGAGCAGGGTCGCGCCGTCGGCGGCGAGCATGTGCCAGGGCGCGCCGGGCAGCAGTTCGTCGAGCACCAGCGGCTCGTCCACCAGCAGCACCGCCACGTGGACGACCAACAGCACGGCGGCGACGAACGACAGGTCGCGGTGCAGCACCATGAAGAACTTGCCGTCGTGCCGCGGCCGGGCCATGGGCTTGCCGGTGTAGGCGAACAGCAGCAGGAACAGCGCCCCGGCGACGAAGCCGGCGACGTTGGCGAAGTCCCAGGCCGGGTGCACGCCGGGCATGGCGTCGAGCAGGAAGATGGCGGCGAACGGCAGCAGGCAGGCCAGCGCCACGCGCAGGGTCAGGGCGAACATGCGATCAGCCTCCTCTGCCGCCATCCGGGAAAGCGGCGTAGCGTGCCGCCGCGCGGCACGCTACGCAAGGCGCCCTCAGTGGGCGATGCACACCGACTTGATCTCGGTGTAGGCCTCGACCACCGCGCGGCCGAACTCGCGGCCCATGCCGGACTGCTTGACGCCGCCGAAAGGCATGCTCGGGTCCAGCAGCACGTGGGCGTTGACCCACACGGTGCCGGACTCGATGCGCGGTACCAGGTTCATGGCGCGGGTCAGGTCGTTGGTCCATAGGCTGGCGCCCAGGCCGTACTCGCTGTCGTTGGCCATCTCGATGGCCTGGTCCTCTTCCTTGAAGGAAAGCACCGCCAGCACCGGGCCGAAGACTTCATTGTGGGCCACGGCCATGTCCTGGGTGACGTCGGCCAGCACGGTCGGGCGCACGAAGAAGCCGTCGCAGTCCATCGGCTCGCCGCCGCAGACCACCCGGGCGCCTTCGCGGCGGGCGGTCTCGATGTGCTTGAGCACCGAGGCCTGCTGCTTGCGCGACACCAGCGGGGTGATCTGCGCAGTGTCGTCCATGCCCTGGCCGATGCTCATGCCGGCGACCACCGCGCCGAGCTTGTCGACGAACTCGGCATAGCGCGACTCGTGCACGTAGAAGCGCGAGGCCGCGGCGCACACCTGGCCGCTGTTGAGCAGGCCGCCCAGCAGCGCGCCCTGCACGGCCTTGTCGATGTCGGCGTCGGCCAGGATGATCATCGGGTTCTTGCCGCCCAGTTCCAGGGCGAAGCGCGTCATGTTCTGCATGGCGGCGATGCCGACGCTGCGGCCGACAGCGGTGGAGCCGGTGAAGGACACCTTGCTGATCAGCTTGTGCGAAGCCAGGCCGCCGCCGATGCGCGCGCCGTCGCCGGTGACCAGGTTGAACACCCCGGCCGGCACGCCCGCCTCGAAGGCCAGCTCGGCCAGGCGCAGGGCGGTCAGCGGGGTTTCCGAAGCGGGCTTGATGACCACGGTGTTGCCGGTGGCCAGGGCCGGCATCAGCTTCCACACGGCGATCATCAGCGGGAAGTTCCAGGGCACGATGCCGGCGACCACGCCCACCGGCTCGCGGCGGGTGAAGGCGGTGAACTTGGTGCCCGGCGGCAGCGGGATGGACACGTCCAGGGACTGGCCCTCGATCTTGGTCGCCCAGCCGGCCATGTAGCGCATGAACTCGACGGTGGCGCCGACGTCGAGCATGCGCGTCAGGTTGATCGACTTGCCCTGGCTGAGGGTTTCCAGCTGGGCCAGTTCCTCGGCGTGCTGCTCCACCAGGTCGGCGAAGCGCAACAGGATGCGCTCGCGGTCGGCCGGGCGCAGGTCGGACCAGACGCGCGACTTGAAGGCGGCATGGGCGGATTTCACGGCGCGGTCGAGCATGTCGGTATCGATGTCGGCGATCTGCGCGATGGTTTCGCCGGTGGCCGGGTTGAGCACGTCGCTGGTGGGGCCGTCGTAGGCCACCCAGGCGCCGTCGATGAAGCAGCCGTGGCGGCGCTGGAGGAACTCGGCGACCTGCGGCAGGGTTGCGGTGATGCTCATGGTGACTCCTGTTCTTGCGGCCCGCGGGCCAGGCAGGGAACCGCTCGCCGGGAGCGGCCGGGAAAGGTCAGTGCTGCTGGCTGAGCCACAGGCTCAGGGCCTTGCGCTCGTCGGCGTCGGCCAGGCCCTGGTAGGGCATGTAGGTGCCCGGCACGGCGGCCTGGGGCTGGGTGACGAAGGCTTCGAGGCTCTCGCGGCTCCAGGCCGCGCCCCTGTCCTTCATCGCCTGGGAATAGCTGAAACCGGCCAGGGAACCGGCGTTGCGGCCGATCACCCCATGCAGGTTCGGCCCCATGATGTTGGCGCCGCCGGCATTGGCGGTGTGGCAAACGGAGCAGTCGCGCTCGAAAACGGCCTGGCCCTTGGCGGCCAGGTCATCGGCCAGGGCCAGCCCGGACTGGGTACCGGCCACGGCCAGCAGCAGGCCGCAGAGGCCGGTCTTGATTCGGGTTTTCACGGTGAAAAGCATGCAGGGGCACTCTCGATCGATTCTTATCGGCCGGACACAAGGCAGGTGCCGGTCGAGGACGATTGTCGCCAGGGGCGCGAGTGCGGGTGTTTTTCTGTGTGCCAGTCGTGTTGGTGGGGGTGCCAGAAGAGCCGCTGGAGGCTGGAGGCTGGAAGCTGGAAGCTGGAAGCTGGAAGCTGGAAGCAAGAGCGGTGGGGTCAACCGTCTCGCCGGCTGCGCCGAGGGGCTTTCGTGGCTTTTCGTTTGCGAAACCCATGCGGTGGGGGCGATGGGTATCGCTTCGCTCAACCCATCCTACGGGGCTGGGAGGCTATGGTTGTGGTGGTGCCGGCCCCAAGAGCACCCTCTCCCTAACCCTCTCCCTGAAGGGAGAGGGGACCGTTGGGCAGGGTTGGATGTTCTGGAGTTAGCCGGCTAGCACAGGGATTGCCGTCTGGAACCAGGCCCCCTCTCGGCACGGACAAGCCCCCTCTCCCTTCAGGGAGAGGGCTGGGGAGAGGGAGCGGAGTCGACCTGATATGCCAGTGCCACAGGGAGCCCCCGTTCGCGAGCAAGCTCGCTCCTACGAAAAGCAGGTGCGCGCAGCCGGCCTGGCTAGCACCGCGGACTCCAGCTGAAACCATTTCTCCTCTCGGCACGGACAGCCCCCTCTCCCGCTTGCGGGAGAGGGTTGGGGAGAGGGGCTCTTCACGCTCTTGCTTGCAGCTTGCAGCCGGGGTGGCGTTCTGGCCGACGGCGGATAACCGCGAACGGTTATTCGCCCTACGAAGCTGCCTCCCTCCCTTCAGAGAGAAGGGCTCTGGGCGCTCTTGCTTCCAGCTTCCAGCCTCCAGCGGCTCTTACATCAATGCACATACCGCTTCCGATACTCCCCCGGCGAAACCCCGAAGCGCGACTTGAACGCCGTGGAGAAGTAGCTGGAATCCGAGAACCCCCAGGCATACCCCAGCGCCGACAGCTTCTGCTCGCCCGCCGCGTTGCGCAGGGATTCGGCGCAGAAGTCCAGGCGGCGGTTCTTGATGTACTGCGCCACCACCAGGCCCTTCTTGGCGAACATGCGGTACAGGCCGCGCACCGATACCCCCACTTCGCGGGCGATCAGTTCCGGGCAGAGTTCCTCCGCGCCGATGTGTTCGTCGATGAAGGCCAGCGCCTTGCGGAACAGCCTTTCATGGCTGTCGCCCTCGGCTTCCGCGCCGGCCAGCGCCGGGCGCAGCAGGCTGACCAGGGCGTCGAGGGTGGCCTCGCTTTCCTGCATGCCCAGGCCGTTCTGGCGGGTGGTTTCGAGGATCAGGGTGTTGGCCAGCACCGCCACCGGCGAGCTGGCCGGGATGCGCCGCGCGCAGTCGATGCCGGAGAAGCGCAGGCCGCGCTCCAGCACCTGGCGCGGGAGGATCAGCGACAGTTGCCGCGAGTCTTCCTCGTAGGTCATGTCGCAGGGGCGGTTGGCGTCCACCAGGGTGATGTCGCCGCGGGCCAGCTGCACGCGGTTGCCGTCCTGCTCCAGGCGCGAGCGCCCTTCGAGCTGGAACACCGCGTAGAAGTGGCCGTTGCCGCTGGCGCTGACCTCCTTGCTGGTGCGGTACAGGTGCACCTGGGACATGTCGACCACGCTGAGCTTGATGGCACCGCCCTGGTACTCCCGCAGCTTCCCGTGGAAGGACGGCCCCAGGGTGCGCGCGTCGAAACGCCCGCACGCCTGGTTGACCTGGCACAACCACGCTTCGAAAGCCTCATCCCTGGAAATCGATGAAGGGTTCATGACCTAAAGCCTCATGCACGCATTGTTTTTATCAGCGGACGCTCAGGCAGGCGCCCGTCATGGTCCGGCCGTCCGGCCGGTGGTCCCGCAGCGCCGCCTCGGTCCGGCGCTTGTGAAGCATGTTTCGAGCCAGTCTGGCTCAGTTCAGCCCTCCGAAGCGCCGGTAGAAGCTCTCGCCGGCATCCGGCAAGGGGCCGTCGGCGGTCTCCAGGGCGCTGTTCAGCCACACCTCGGCCCTGGCGTACACCAGGCGGTAGAGGTTGCGGCACAGCTGCCGCGCCGCGCGCCCTTCCCAGTCGCCGGGGAGCAGTTCGTCCGGCAGTTGCGGGTCGCGCAGTAGCAATTTGCGATATTCGTGGATCAGCAGGGTGCGCGCCAGGAAACAGTCCTGGGCATCCGGCTCGCCCTGCTCGCGCAGCGCCTGCCACAACGGGCGGAACAGGCGGATGAATTCGCTGTAGTGCTGGCCCAGCTCGTCGATCTTCCAGCTCTCGCGCACCTGCAGGCGCATGGCCTTGGAGGCGAGCACCTCCTGGGCGTGGGTCTCGAAGACGATGCTGTCGTCCAGCGCGTCCAGGTCCAGCAGGGTCGCGGTGAGGTCGGCGCGGTCGCAGCGCGGGCAGGCCAGCACGCTCGGGGCGATGGCGCCGAAGCCCTGCCATTCCAGCTCCTCGCGCACCTGCTTGCGCTTGTCCGCCGCCAGTTGCGACAGCAGCACCAGCGTCCAGGCGCCGTCCCAGGCCGGCAGGCCGGGGCTGTACACGCGCTTGAAGGCCTTCTCGAAACGCCGCCGGCCGGTGCCGGTGAGGCTGTAGTAGCTGCGCCGGCCGACCTTCTCGGCGGTCAGCCAGCCTTCCTTGGTCAGGCGGAAGATCGAGGTGCGGATCAGCCGCTCGTTGATCCCCATGGGCTCCAGCAGGCCGATCAGGCTACCCAACCAGACGGTGCCGCCATGGGGTTCGATGGCGTCGCCATAAAGGGTGATGATCAGCGAACTGGCGCGGATCGGCGTCTGTTCCTGGAAGCGGGCGATCAGTTGGTTCAGCGGGGCGAGACTGCTCATGGCTCGGTCGGGCGCGGATAAAGCGCCGACTATACCTGCCCGCCGGGCCGCCTGGCCATTGGAGCGAACCCCAATGAGGCTCATGCGCCCTGCCCCTTCGGGCGGAACCCGGAATCGCCCAGGCGCGGGCGGCCGGCCTCCACCGCGGCCAGCGGCTGGCATTCCACCAGGCTGGCCAGGCAGCGCTTGCTCAATTGCTGGTATTCGGCGGTGCCGCGCTGCTTCCAGGCGATTTCCTGCTCGCTCAGCTCGCGCTTGACCGTGGCCGGCGAACCCATCACCAGGCGCTGCGGCGGGCATTCGAAGCCGGCCTTGACGAAGGCGGTGGCGGCGACGATGCAGCGCTCGCCGATGCGGGCCTTGTCCATCACCACTGCGTTCATCCCCACCAGGGCGTCGGCGCCGATGCGGCAGCCGTGCAGCACCGCGCCATGGCCGATGTGGCCGTTGCGCTCGACCACCGTGTCGCTGTCCGGGAAGCCGTGCATGACGCAGGTGTCCTGCAGGTTGGCGCCCTCCTCCAGGATGATCCGCCCGAAATCGCCGCGCAGCGCCGCCAGCGGCCCCACGTAGCAGCCGGGGCCGACGATGACGTCGCCGATCAGCACCGCCGTGGGGTGGACATAGGCGGTCGGATCGACCACCGGGGTCAGGCCTTCGAGGCTGTAGCAGGGCATCTCAGGCCTCCTCTTCGGGCAGATCGAGGTGGCGCTGCACCCTGAACGGGCATCCAGCTTCGGCGAAGGGTTCCAGCGCGCAGGCGACGGACGGCATCGGGGTGGCTCCTTGTGCACGGCGGCGCCAGAGGCGCCGGCAAGGCGGGACGGGAAAGCGACCCGTCGTGATTCGTTGTTTGGAAAATCTTGTATCACAACAAATCCGATCGTCAATGCGCCCGATGCTGTATCGCTTTCCCGAGCGAGCACCGGCACGCCTGCCAAGCCGCAAATCCTATAGCTCTCAGCCCTTGTCCAACGGGCTTCGCAGCCCCTTGCGGAAACCCGAACCTGGCAGCTCGCTCGACACACGAGACACATAAATCAATTTTGTTATTGCTGTTTTGTATCACTTAAGGCATATACTGGATGCCAGCCAGGGCCCGTCCGCACCCACAGAGGCGCGACGGGCCCGCAGAACAATTCCAATGAGCCGGCCTCAGGCCGTGCGTGCAGCCTGAGGAGCTTTACATGCCTCGTACCCTCGCCGTGCAGGCGCCCGAGGACGGCGTCCGCCTGATCACCCTGCAGCGCCCCGAGGCGCTCAACGCCCTGAACACCGAACTGCTGGGCGAACTGGCCGCGGAACTGGACGCCACCGAGCGCGACGCCGAGACCCGCGTGGTGGTCATCACCGGCAGCCGCAAGGCCTTCGCCGCCGGCGCCGACATCAAGGAGATGGCCGAGCGCGACCTGGTCGGCATCCTCAACGACCCGCGCGTGGCCCACTGGCAGCGCATCACCGCCTTCGCCAAGCCGCTGATCGCCGCGGTCAACGGCTTCGCCCTGGGCGGCGGCTGCGAACTGGCGATGCACGCCGACATCCTCATCGCCGGCGAGGACGCCCGCTTCGGCCAGCCGGAAATCAACCTCGGCATCATCCCCGGCGCCGGCGGCACCCAGCGCCTGCTGCGCGCGGTGGGCAAGTCCCTGGCCATGCAGATGGTCCTCACCGGCGAAGCCATAGATGCCCGCCACGCCCTGCGCGCCGGCCTGGTCAGCGAAGTCACCCAACCCGAGTTCACCGTCGAGCGCGCCCTGCAGGTCGCCCGCGTCATCGCGCGCAAGGCGCCGCTGGCCGTGCGCATGGCCAAGGAAGCGCTGCTCAAGGCCCAGGACACCGACCTGGCCAGCGGCCTGCGCTTCGAGCGCCACGCCTTCACCCTGCTGGCCGGCACCGCCGACCGCGAGGAAGGCATCCGCGCCTTCCAGGAAAAGCGCCCGGCGCGCTTCCTCGGCCGCTGAAGCCCCTTTCTTCCTTCTATACCGATTGATGGAGCGAGCCCGCCCATGACCTTCGAGCACATCCTGTTTTCCATCGAGGACGGCGTCGCCCTCCTCAGCCTGAACCGCCCGGAGCAGCTGAACAGCTTCAACGCCAGGATGCACGGCGAGGTGCGCGAAGCGCTCAAGCAGGTGCGCCAGAGCGAAGAGGCCCGCGTGCTGCTGCTGACCGGCGAAGGCCGCGGCTTCTGCGCAGGCCAGGACCTGTCCGACCGCAACGTCGCCCCGGGCGCCGAGATGCCCGACCTGGGCGAGTCCATCGAGAAGTTCTACAACCCGCTGATCCGCACCCTGCGCGACCTGCCGCTGCCGGTCATCTGCGCGGTCAACGGCGTGGCCGCCGGCGCCGGGGCGAACATCCCGCTGGCCTGCGACCTGGTCCTGGCGGCGCGCTCGGCCAGCTTCATCCAGGCCTTCTGCAAGATCGGCCTGATCCCCGATTCCGGCGGCACCTGGACGCTGCCACGGCTGGTCGGCCTGGCCCGCGCCAAGGCCCTGGCCCTGCTGGGCAATCGCCTGTCCGCCGAACAGGCCGAGCAATGGGGCCTGATCTACCAGGTGGTGGACGACGCCAACCTGCGCGAGGAAGCCCTGAAGCTGGCCCGCCACCTGGCCACCCAGCCGACCTACGGCCTGGCGCTGATCAAGCGCAGCCTCAACGCCAGCCTGAACAACAGCTTCGACGAGCAGCTGGAGCTGGAGCGCGACCTGCAGCGCCTGGCCGGGCGCAGCGAGGACTACCGCGAAGGCGTCGGCGCCTTCATGGAAAAACGCACCCCCAGCTTCAAGGGCCGCTGACATGCACGCACTGGATATCAATGCCCAGGTCGCGGTGATCGGCGCAGGCGCCATGGGCGCCGGCATCGCCCAGGTGGCGGCCCAGGCCGGCCACCCGGTGAAGCTCTACGACAACCGCCCGGGCGCCGCCGCCCAGGCCATCGACGGCATCGACCGCCAGCTCGGCCGCCTGGTGGAAAAAGGCAAGCTCGACGCCGCCGCGCGCACCGCCATAGTCGCGCGCCTGCAACCGGTGGAAGCCATCGAGGCCCTGGCCGATGCGCGCCTGGTGATCGAGGCCATCGTCGAGAACCTGGAGGTCAAGCGCGGCCTGCTGAACCAGCTGGAAGCGCTGTGCGCGGCCGACTGCATCCTCGCCAGCAACACCTCCTCGCTTTCCATCACCAGCCTCGCCGCCGGCCTCAAGCACCCCGAGCGGGTGATCGGCATGCACTTCTTCAACCCGGCGCCGCTGATGGCCCTGGTGGAGATCGTCTCGGGCTTGGCGACCTGCCCGGAACTGGCCAAGGCCCTGCACGCCACCGCGAAGAACTGGGGCAAGCAACCGGTGTACACCCGCTCCACCCCGGGCTTCATCGTCAACCGCGTGGCCCGCCCGTTCTACGCCGAAAGCCTGCGCCTGCTGCAGGAAGGCGCCGCCGACTGCGCCAGCCTCGACGCCCTGCTGCGCGACGCCGGCGGCTTCCGCATGGGCGCCTTCGAGCTGACCGACCTGATCGGCCACGACGTCAACTACGCGGTGACCTGCTCGGTGTTCACCGCCTACTACGGCGACTTCCGCTTCCAGCCCTCGCTGATCCAGAAGGAGCTGGTGGACGCCGGCCGCCTGGGCCGCAAGAGCGGCCGCGGCTTCTACGACTACGCCGAAGGCGCCGAGCGCCCGCAGGCGGCGGAACTGGACAGCGCCGCCGAAGTGGCCAGTTGCGTGGTCGAAGGCGACCTGGGCGTGGCCCAGCCGCTGGTGCAGCGCCTGAAGGATGCCGGCGTGCAGGTGATCGAGCGCGCCGGTAGCGGCCTGCTGCGCGTCGGCGATGCTGTGCTGGCGCTCTCCGACGGCCGCCTGGCCAGCCAGCGCGGCAAGGACGACGGCCTGCGCAACCTGGTGCTGTTCGACCTGGCGCTGGACTACGCCAAGGCCTCGCGCATCGCCATCGGCTGGTCCGCCGACACCAGCGCCGAAGCCCGCGACCAGGCCGTGGCCCTGCTGCGCCGTGCCGGCCTGAAGGTCACCGCCCTGGCCGACCTGCCCGGCCTGGCCGTGCTGCGCACCGTGGCCATGCTTGCCAACGAAGCGGCAGACGCCGTGCTGCAAGGCGTGGGCTCGGCAGCCGACATCGACCTGGCCATGCGCGCCGGGGTGAACTACCCGCGCGGCCCGCTGGCCTGGGCCGAAGCCATCGGCGTCGGCTACGTGCTGCGCACTCTGGACAACCTGCAACGCAGCTACGGCGAGGAACGCTACCGCCCGTCCCTGCTGCTGCGCCGCAAGCACGCCGAAGGGAGCCGCCTGCATGACTGAACGCACCCCCGAACGACTGGCCCGCGCCTGCGCCGACGCCATGTTCAGCCGCGACCAGGCCACCCAGCGCCTGGGCATCGCCCTGCTAGACGCCGGCCCCGGCAGCGCGCGGCTGCGCATGCCGGTGCGCGAGGACATGATCCAGGGCCACGGCACCTGCCACGGCGGCTTCCTCTTCGCCCTGGCCGACTCGGCCTTCGCCTTCGCCTGCAACAGCTATGACGAAGCCACCGTGGCCATCGGCTGCAGCATCGACTACGTGGCCCCGGCGCGCCTGGGCGACGAACTGACCGCCACGGCCAGCGAGCAGAGCCGCAGCGGCCGCACCGGCAACTACGACGTGTGCATCGAAAACCAGCACGGACAGCTGATCGCCCTGTTCCACGGCAAATCCTACAAAGTGCGCGGCACCGTGCTGACGCAGGAGACCCCCGAATGACCAACGCCACCCTCAGCGATGCCCTGATCATCGACGCAGTGCGCACGCCGATCGGCCGCTACGCCGGCGCCCTCTCCGGAGTGCGCGCCGACGACCTCGCCGCCATCCCGCTCAAGGCCCTGGTGCAGCGCCAGCCGCAGCTGGACTGGAGCGCCATCGACGACGTCATCCTCGGCTGCGCCAACCAGGCCGGCGAGGACAACCGCAACGTCGCGCACATGGCCTCGCTGCTGGCCGGCCTGCCCCAGGAAGTGCCCGGCACCACCATCAACCGCCTGTGCGGCTCGGGCCTGGACGCCATCGGCAACGCCGCCCGCGCCCTGCGCTGCGGCGAGGCCGGGCTGATGCTCGCCGGCGGCGTCGAATCCATGTCCCGCGCGCCCTTCGTCATGGGCAAGTCCGAGCAGGCCTTCGGCCGCACGGCGGAGATCTTCGACACCACCATCGGCTGGCGCTTCGTCAACAAGCTGATGAAGGCGCAGTTCGGCATCGACTCCATGCCGGAAACCGCGGAGAACGTCGCCGAACAGTTCGACATCTCCCGCGCCGACCAGGACGCCTTCGCCCTGCGCAGCCAGCACAAGGCCGCCGCCGCCCAGGCCCGCGGCCGCCTGGCGAAGGAAATCGTCCCGGTGGAAATTCCCCAGCGCAAAGGCCCGGCCAAGGTGGTCGAGCATGACGAGCACCCGCGCGGCGACACCACCCTGGAACAGCTGGCCAGGCTCGGCACGCCGTTCCGCGAGGGCGGCAGCGTCACCGCCGGCAACGCCTCGGGGGTCAACGACGGCGCCTGCGCGCTGCTGCTGGCCAGCCCGCAGGCGGCCCAGCGCCACGGCCTGAAGGCCCGCGGCCGGGTGGTCGGCATGGCGGTGGCCGGCGTCGAGCCGCGGATCATGGGCATCGGCCCAGTGCCGGCGACGCGCAAGGTGCTGGAGCTGACCGGCCTGTCGCTGAACGACATGGACGTGATCGAACTCAACGAAGCCTTCGCCGCCCAGGGCCTGGCCGTGCTGCGCGAACTGGGCCTGGCCGACGACGACGAACGGGTCAACCCCAACGGCGGCGCCATCGCCCTGGGCCACCCGCTGGGCATGAGCGGCGCGCGCCTGGTCACCACCGCGCTGCACGAACTGGAAGAGCGAGGCGGCCGCTACGCCCTGTGCACCATGTGCATCGGCGTCGGCCAGGGCATCGCCATGGTCATCGAGCGCCTGCCGCGGTAACTCTGGCAGGGACGCCAAAGACCCTGGCCAGAAGCGCAAAGACCGGATTCCGCGGGGGGCGTATCCTCCCCCCATGACACTCGCAGCCCGTACGCGGGCTGGCGTACAAGAACAAATCGAGTGAACCCATGAATATGTACCATGATGCCGAACGTGCCCTGCTCGACCCGCTGGAGACCGCCAGCCTCGATGAACTGCGCCAGCACCAGCTGGACCGTCTGCGCTGGAGCCTGAAGCACGCCTACGACAACGTCCCGCTGTACCGCCAGCGCTTCGCCGAAGCCGGCGTGCACCCCGACGACCTGAAATCCCTCGACGACCTGGCGAAGTTCCCCTTCACCGGCAAGAACGACCTGCGCGACAACTACCCCTACGGCATGTTCGCCGTGCCGCAGAGCGAGATCGTGCGCCTGCACGCCTCCAGCGGCACCACCGGCAAGCCCACGGTGGTCGGCTACACGCAGAACGACATCGACACCTGGGCCAACGTGGTGGCGCGCTCGATCCGCGCCGCCGGTGGGCGCAAGGGCGACAAGGTCCACGTGTCCTATGGCTACGGCCTGTTCACCGGCGGCCTGGGCGCCCACTACGGCGCCGAGCGCCTGGGTTGCACGGTGATCCCGATGTCCGGCGGCCAGACCGAGAAGCAGGTCCAGCTGATCCGCGACTTCCAGCCGGACATCATCATGGTCACCCCGTCCTACATGCTCAACCTGGCCGACGAGATCGAACGCCAAGGCATCGACCCGCACAGCCTCAAGCTGCGCCTGGGCATCTTCGGCGCCGAGCCGTGGACCGCCGAACTGCGCCGCGCCGTGGAAGAGCGCCTGGGCATCACCGCCCTGGACATCTACGGGCTGTCCGAGATCATGGGCCCGGGCGTGGCCATGGAATGCGCCGAGACCAAGGACGGCCCGACCGTCTGGGAAGACCACTTCTACCCGGAGATCATCGACCCGGCCACCGGCCGCGTGCTGCCCGACGGCGAATACGGCGAGCTGGTGTTCACCTCGCTGTCCAAGGAAGCGCTGCCGATGATCCGCTACCGCACCCGCGACCTGACCCGCCTGCTGCCGGGCACCGCGCGGCCGATGCGGCGCATCGACAAGATCACCGGGCGCAGCGACGACATGCTGATCATCCGCGGGGTGAACGTGTTCCCCACGCAGATCGAGGAGCAGGTGCTGAAAGTGAAACAGCTGGCCGAAGTCTACGAAATCCACCTGTATCGCAATGGCAACATGGACAGCATGGACGTGCACGTCGAACTCAAGCACGAACTGCAGCACCTGGACGCCGAGCAGCAGAAACAGGTGGCCAACGAGCTGAGCAAGCAGGTCAAGACGCACATCGGCATCAGCGCGCGCATCCTGATCCAGCCCTTCCACAGCCTCAAGCGCTCGGAAGGCAAGGCCTGCCACGTGTTCGACAAACGCAACCAGGGCTGATCGCCCCGCGCCACGAAAACCCCGCCTCGGCGGGGTTTTTCATTTCCCCCGCAGGCGATCGCGCCGAGTTGCTTTTCGTAGGATGGGTTGAGCGAAGCGATACCCATCGGGCCATGGTGATGGGTATCGCAAGCTCAACCCATCCTACGGGGCTAGGCGTCCCCCTCGCTCCTACGAAAAGCCCTCTCCCGGCAACATCCCGACACGAACTTCGCCCGCACCACCCTCCCCGCCCCATGCCCGCTGAGCGACAATCAATTACGATACGTAATTACAAATAAACAATATATTTACGTATCAAACAAACCGCCTCGACAACCTCACAACAACAGAGAGCGCGCCATGACCCTGCCCCTGGAACGCCTCCGGGAACACCCGGACTTCCTCCTTCTCGTCCGCCGCAAGCAACGCCTCACCTGGTCCCTTACCGCCACCCTGCTGCTGGCCTACTACGGCTTCGTCCTGCTGGTGGCCTTCGCCCCCGGCCTGCTGGGCCGCCCGCTCGCCGGCGGGGTGACCAGCGTCGGCATGCTCGCCGGCGTCGGCCTGATCCTGCTCTCGGTGCTGCTCACCGGCCTCTACGTGCACCAGACCAACAAGGTGCTGGACCCGCTGAACGACCGGCTCAAGCAGGAGGCCCAGGCATGAAGGCCCTGTTCCTGCTCGCCGGCCTGGCGCTGTCCGAGCCGGCCCTGGCCGCCGGCGCCGAACGCCCGCTGAACTGGCACGCCATCGGCCTGTTCCTGGCCTTCGTCCTGTCCACCCTGGCCATCACCCGCTGGGCCGCCCTGCGCACCCGCTCGGCGGCGGACTTCTACACCGCCGGCGGCGGCCTCACCGGCATGCAGAACGGCCTGGCGATCGCCGGCGACATGATCTCCGCGGCGTCCTTCCTGGGCATCTCGGCGATGATGTTCGCCAGCGGCTACGACGGCCTGCTCTACGCCCTGGGCGTGCTCGCCGGCTGGCCGATCATCCTGTTCCTGATCGCCGAGCGCCTGCGCAACCTGGGCAAGTACACCTTCGCCGACGTGGTCGCCTACCGCCTGGAGCAGGCGCCGATCCGCATCACCGCGGCCCTCGGCACACTGATCGTGGCGCTGCTGTACCTGGTGGCGCAGATGGTCGGCGCCGGCAAGCTGATCGAACTGCTGTTCGGCCTGAGCTACCTGCAGGCGGTGCTGGTGGTGGGCGCGCTGATGGTCTGCTACGTGACCTTCGGCGGCATGCTGGCCACCACCTGGGTGCAGATCATCAAGGCCGTGCTGCTGCTCTCGGGCACCAGCTTCATGGCCTTCATGGTGCTGCGCCACTTCGGCTTCAGCAGCGAGGCGATGTTCGCCGCGGCCACCGAAGTGCACGCCAAGGGCGTGGCGATCATGGCGCCGGGCGGCCTGCTGGCGAACCCGGTGGACGCCATCTCCCTGGCCCTGGGCATGATGTTCGGCACCGCCGGCCTGCCGCACATCCTGATGCGCTTCTTCACCGTCAGCGACGCCCGCGAGGCGCGCAAGAGCGTGTTCTACGCCACCGGCTTCATCGGCTACTTCTACCTGCTGCTGATCGCCGTGGGCTTCGGCGCCATCATCATGGTCGGCGACGACCCGGCCTTCCGCACCGCCGAGGGCGCGCTGATCGGCGGCGGCAACATGGTCGCCGTGCACCTGGCCCAGGCGGTGGGCGGCAACCTGTTCCTCGGCTTCATCTGCGCGGTGACCTTCGCCACCATCCTCGCGGTGGTAGCGGGCCTGGCGCTGTCGGCGGCCTCGGCGGTGTCCCACGACCTCTACGCCTGCGTGCTGCGCAAGGGCCAGGCCAGCGAGGCCGAGGAAATGCGCGTGTCGCGCCTGGCCACCCTGGGCATAGGCGTGCTGGCGGTGATCCTCGGCGTGCTCTTCGAGTCGCAGAACATCGCCTTCCTCTCCGGCCTGGTGCTGGCCATCGCCGCCTCGGTGAACTTCCCGGTGCTGTTCCTCTCGATGTTCTGGCGCGGCCTGACCACCCGCGGCGCGGTGGCCGGCAGCCTGGCCGGCCTGCTCAGCGCCATCGCCCTGCTGGTGCTCGGCCCGCCGGTGTGGGTGGCGGTGCTGGGCAACGCCGAAGCGGTGTTCCCCTACAGCAACCCGGCGCTGTTCTCCATGAGCGCAGCCTTCCTGGCGGCCTGGGGGTTCTCGGTGAGCGACCGCTCGGCCCGGGCGGAGGCGGAGCGTGGGCGGTATATGGGGCAGTTCATCCGGTCGATGACGGGGATTGGGGCTGCTGTGGCCAGTCGGCATTGAGAGGCTTGGCTTCATCGTCAAGCGGACCTCCGCTCCCTCTCCCCAGCCCTCTCCCTGAAGGGAGAGGGAGCCGTCCTCTACCTGCTGAAACATCCGAGCACTCCTGCGGCCTTTGGCTATTGAGTGATAAGGCTTGGCTTCATCGTCTGAGTGATAAGGCTTGGCTTCATCGTCAAGCGGACCTCCGCTCCCTCTCCCTAACCCTCTCCCTGAAGGGAGAGGGGACCGTTGGGCAGGGTTTGGTGTTATGGCGTTAGCCGGCTAGCGCAGTGGCTGCCGGCGGAAACCATCACCTTTCTCGGCACGGACAAGCCCCCTCTCCCTTCAGGGCGGGGCGCGCAGCCGAGGGCTGGGGAGAGGGAACCCAACTCACCCCCACACCAAAAACATCCAGCCCATTCCCCGACCGCCCATCACCTTCCGCCTCACCCCCGTCGATCCTCCCCCACCCTGAACGACTAGCAATCGACCCCACGGGAGACCCACCTCCCCCTCAAACAGCAAAGGGAGCCCCACCATGAACTACATCGACGGCTTCATCGTCCCCGTCCCCACCGCCAACCGCGAGGCCTACACCGAGCTGGCCCGCAAGGCGGCGGTGGTCTTCAAGGAGTACGGCGCACTCAGCGTGGTCGAGTGCTGGGGCGACGACGTCCCCGAAGGCAAGGTGACCTCCTTCCCCATGGCCGTGAAACGCAAGGAGGACGAGGCCGTGGTGTTCTCCTGGATCACCTGGCCGTCCCGCGAGGTACGCGACGCCGGGATGAAGAAGGTCATGGAGGACCCACGCCTGAAGGACAACTTCCAGTCCATGCCCTTCGACGGCCAGCGCATGATCTTCGGCGGCTTCCAGGTGATCGTCGACGCCTGAACCGATACCGGCGCCCGCCCCGGCGGGCGCCACATCAGAAACACGCACACCAGCCACATTCTAATTTTACGTATCGCTTTAACCCCTCCATTCGTCACTCCGGTATCGCGCCGGAGCCGCGACCACCCGCCTGATCCACACCCTCCTCTATCATCACGTTCACCGCCAGATAGCCGCAAATTCCAGCAACCAGTCACTACAAGCCTTCCACTGGCACCCAACGCTTCACCCCCGCCTACCCCCAAAGCGATACAAAAAACACATACGACACACTATTTAGTGTTAGACATTGCTTTCTGTATCATTTAAAAATAACGCCATGGCCAAGGCCTCCCCCACAACAGAACAAAGGCTGGAGACACAGCATGTATGCACAACTGGTCGAGACTGGCGTCAAACGCGTCAAGTCGCTCGAGGACATGTCCCCCGAGGAGCGTGCCTTCCAGGAGAAGATCGACGCCGAGATCAAGATCGAGGCGAAGAACTGGATGCCCGACGCCTACCGCCAGACCCTGATCCGGCAAATCTCCCAGCACGCCCACTCGGAAATCGTCGGCATGCTGCCGGAGGGCAACTGGGTCACCCGCGCGCCGACGCTCAAGCGCAAGCTGCAGCTGATGGCGAAGGTCCAGGACGAAGCCGGCCACGGCCTGTACCTGTACAGCGCCATGGAAACCCTCGGCGCCGACCGCGACGAGGAAGTCGCCAAGCTGCACTCCGGCCGCGCCAAGTACTCCAGCATCTTCAACTACCCGACGCTGAACTGGGCCGACATGGGCGCGGTGGGCTGGCTGGTGGACGGCGCCGCCATCGTCAACCAGGTGGTGCTGCAGCGCACCTCCTACGGCCCCTATTCGCGCGCGATGATCCGCATCTGCAAGGAAGAGAGCTTCCACCAGCGCCAGGGCTACGAAATCCTCCTGACCATGATGCGCCACGGCACCCAGGCGCAGAAGGACATGGTCCAGGACGCCATCAACCGCCTCTGGTGGCCGGCGCTGATGATGTTCGGCCCCAGCGACGAACACTCGCCCAACAGCGCCCAGTCCATGGCCTGGAAGATCAAGCGGCAGAGCAACGACGAGCTGCGCCAGCGCTTCATCGACCAGACCGTGCCGCAGCTGGAACTGCTCGGCTGCACCGCCCCCGACCCGCACCTGAAGTGGAACGAGGAACGCGGCCACTACGACTTCGGCGAAATCCAGTGGGAAGAATTCTACGAAGTGCTCAAGGGCAACGGCCCGTGCAACGCCGAGCGCATCGCCACCCGCCGCAACGCCATCGAGAGCGGCGCCTGGGTCCGCGAGGCCGCGGTCGCCCATGCCCGTAAAAAACAACAACGCAAATGCGACGCCGCCTGAGCCGCGAGGAGATAACCGCCATGAGTGAATGGACCCTTTTCGAAGTCTTCGTGCGCAGCAAGCACGGCCTGAACCACAAGCATGTCGGCAGCGTTCACGCCGCCGACGCCGCGATGGCCATCGAGAACGCCCGCGAGCTCTACACCCGCCGCAACGAAGGCGTGAGCCTCTGGGTGGTGCCCTCGGCGCTGATCACCGCCTCCTCGCCCGACGAGAAGGACCCGCTGTTCGACCCGGCGCAGGACAAGGTCTACCGCCACGCCAGCTTCTACGAGCTGCCGCCCGAAGTCGGCCACATGTGAGTGAGACGCGTGCGATGAACCCGAACAACGACAAGATCGAATACCTGCTGCGCCTCGCCGACAGCGCCCTGATCCAGGGCCAGCGCCTGTGCGAATGGTGCGGCCGCGCCCCGGCCCTGGAAGAAGAGCTGGCGCTAATGAACGTCGGCCTCGACCTGGTCGGCCAGGCGCGCAACTGGTACGAGTACGCAGCCGAGCTGCTGGACGACGGCCGCGACGCCGACCACCTGGCCTTCCGCCGCGACGAGCGCGCCTTCCGCAACCTGCTGCTGGTCGAGCAGCCCAACGGCGACTTCGCCGTGACCATGGCCAAGCAGTTCCTCTACGACGCCTGGCACTTCCACGTGCTGCGCGCCCTCAGCGACTCCAGTGATGCGCGCATCGCCGCCATCGCCGCCAAGGGCCTGAAGGAAGTCACCTACCACCTGCGCCGTTCCGGCGAGTGGATCGAGCGCCTGGGCGACGGCACGGAGGAAAGCCATGCGCGCATGCTGGCGGCAATTCCGCAGGTCTGGCGCTTCACCGTCGAGATGACTAACGCGGATGAGGTGGAACAGCACCTGTTCGCCGAGGGCGTGGCGCCGAACCCTGAAGAGCTGGCCGCCGCCTGGCGCGCCAAGGTCGCCGACATCTTCGCCAGCGCCACCCTGCCGCTGCCCGAGCCCGCGGTGCACTTCTACCTCAGCGGCCGCCGCGGCCTGCACACCGAGCACCTGGGCATCCTCCTGGCCGAGATGCAGTTCCTCCAGCGGGCCTACCCCGATGCGACCTGGTGAGCTGATCGCCAGCGACCGCGGCGCGCGCGCAGGCACAGCTGACGACCTCAGTCACGCCTGGAGCGTGCTGGGCCAGGTGATGGACCCGGAAGTGCCGGTGGTCAGCGTGGTCGACCTGGGCATCGTCCGCGGCCTGGAGTGGCACGGCGGGCACCTGCACGTGGTGGTCACCCCCACCTACTCCGGCTGCCCGGCCACCGAGGTCATCGAGCAGGACATCCAGCAGGCCCTGGAACACGCCGGCTTCGCCGCGCCGCAACTGGAGCGGCGCCTGGACCCAGCCTGGACCACCGACTGGATCAGCGACGCCGGCCGCCAGGCGCTGCGCGAATACGGCATCGCCCCGCCGGCCGGCAGCACCAGCAAGCGCAGCCTGCTCGGCGAGACCCCGGAAGTGCGCTGCCCGCAGTGCGGCAGCCTGCACACCGAGCAGCTCAGCCAGTTCGGCTCCACCGCCTGCAAGGCGCTGTACCGCTGCCTCGACTGCCGCGAACCCTTCGACTATTTCAAGTGCATCTGAGCGGCGCCGCCGCCGGAGAAGAACAATGAGCAAATTCCACAGCCTGAAGATCCGCGAAGTGCGCCCGGAGACCCGCGACGCCGTGTCCATCGCCTTCGACATCCCCCAGGACCTGCAGGACAGCTTCCGCTTCGAGCAGGGCCAGCACCTGGTGGTGCGCGCCCACCTGGACGGCGAGGAAGTGCGCCGCTCCTACTCCATCTGCAGCGGCGTCAACGACGGCGAGCTGCGCGTGGCGATCAAGCGCGTGCCCGGCGGGCGCTTCTCGGCCTACGCCAACGAGGCGCTGAAGGCCGGCGCCAGCCTGGAAGTGATGCCGCCGGCCGGCCACTTCAACGTGCAGCTGGATGCGGCGCGCCACGGCAACTACCTGGCGGTGGCCGCCGGCAGCGGCATCACGCCGATCCTGTCGATCGTCAAGACCACCCTGGAGGCCGAGCCGCACAGCCGCGTCACCGTGCTCTACGGCAACCGTTCCAGCAACGCCGCGATGTTCCGCGAACAGCTGGAAGACCTGAAGAACCGCTACCTGCAGCGCCTCAACCTGATCTTCGTGTTCAGCCGCGAGCAGCAGGACGTGGACCTGTACAACGGCCGCATCGACGCCGACAAGTGCGGCCAGCTGTTCAGCCGCTGGCTGGACGTGAAGAGCCTCGACGCCGCCTTCATCTGCGGCCCGCAGGCGATGACCGAGACCGTGCGCGACCAGCTCAAGGCCAACGGCATGCCGGCCGAGCGCATCCACTTCGAACTGTTCGCCGCCGCCGGCAGCGAAAGCAGGCGCGAAGCCCGCCAGGCCGCCGCCGCGAGCGACAGCGGCAAGAGCCAGGTCACGGTGATCAGCGACGGCCGCGAACTGTCCTTCGAACTGGCGCGCAACAGCGTCAGCGTGCTCGACGCCGGCAACGCCCAGGGCGCCGAGCTGCCCTACTCCTGCAAGGCCGGCGTGTGCTCGACCTGCAAGTGCAAGGTGATCGAAGGCGAAGTGGAAATGGACAGCAACTTCGCCCTGGAAGACTACGAAGTGGCGGCCGGCTACGTGCTCAGCTGCCAGGCCTTCCCGCTGAGCGACAAGGTGGTCCTCGACTTCGACCAGCTCTGACTGCTCTTCGTAGGCCACGATGATGGGTATCGCTTCGCTCAACCCATCCTACGCGGTCTCCATGTAGGAGCGGGCCCTGCGCGCGAATCGCGGGCAGGGCCCGCTCCTACAAAGAGCCAGGTTTCACCGCCCCGGGCCCAAAAGGCCCCTGGCGTCCCTGACCCGGCGGCCTTTCCCCGCCACCGTTCCAACGCGCCGCCGCAGCCCACCCGGCTACGGCGGTCACCGGCCGCGGCCGGAACCCTTGCGTACCTTTTGGAGGATAGAGTGATGGCCCAAGAGCCCACCCTGCAGAGTTTCATCGGCGGCCGCTGGATCGGCCAGCATGGCGCCCAGGCGCTGCGTAGCGCACTGAACGGCCAGCTCGTGGCGCGCACCCACGAAGAGGCCCCGGACTTCGCCGAAGCCGTGGCCCACGCCCGCCAGAGCGGCCTGGCCGCACTCATGGCCATGGATTTCCAGCAGCGCGCCCAGCGCCTGAAGGCCCTAGCCCTGTACCTGACCGAGCGCAAGGAACAGCTCTACGAGATTTCCCGCCACACCGGCGCCACCCGCGCCGACAGCTGGATCGACATCGAGGGCGGCGCCGGCACCCTGTTCGCCTACGCCGGCGTCGGCGGCCGCGAGCTGCCCTCGGGCAACGTGGTCCACGAAGGCCCGGCGATCCCCCTGGGCAAGACCGGCAAGTTCGCCGGCAGCCACATCCTGGTGCCGCGCGGCGGCATCGCCGTACACATCAACGCCTTCAACTTCCCGATCTGGGGCATGCTGGAAAAGTTCGCGCCCAGCTTCCTGGCGGGGATGCCCTGCATCGTCAAGCCGGCCACCGCCACCAGCTACGTGACCGAAGCGGCCGTGCGCCTGATGCACGAATCCGGCCTGCTGCCGGCCGGCAGCCTGCAACTGATCATCGGCGGCACGGGCGACCTGCTCGACCGCCTGCTGGGCCAGGACATCGTCACCTTCACCGGCTCCGCCGACACCGCCGCCAAGCTGCGGGTGAACCCCAACCTGATCCGCAACTCGGTGCCCTTCAACGCCGAGGCCGACTCGCTGAACTGCGCCATCCTGGCCCCGGACGTCACCCCGGACGACGAGGAATTCGACCTCTTCGTCAAGGAAGTGGCCCGCGAGATGACCGTCAAGGCCGGGCAGAAATGCACCGCCATCCGCCGCGCCATCGTTCCCGCCAAACACATCGACGCCGTGGCCGAACGCCTGCGCGAGCGCCTGGCCAGGGTCGTGGTCGGCGACCCGTCGGTGGAAGGCGTGAAGATGGGCGCCCTCGCCTCTCACGCCCAGCAGGCCGACGTGGCCGAGCGCGTGGAAGCGCTGCTGAAATCCAGCGAGCTGGTCTTCGGCGCGAAGGACGGCTTCGCCCCGCGCGGCGAAGGCGTGAGCGAAGGCGCGTTCTTCGCCCCGACCCTGCTGCGCAGCCGCGACCCGCATGCCGAAGGCGGCGCCCACGACATCGAGGCCTTCGGCCCGGTCAGCACCCTGATGGCCTACGACGACCTCGACGAAGCCATCGCCCTGGCCGCGCGCGGCAAGGGCAGCCTGGTGGCCAGCCTGATCACCCGCGATCCGCAGGTCGCGGCCAAGGTGGTCCCGGTGATGGGCGCCCTGCACGGCCGCCTGCACATCCTCGACCGCGAGTCGGCGGCCGAATCCACCGGCCACGGCTCGCCGCTGCCGGTGCTCAAGCACGGCGGCCCGGGCCGCGCCGGCGGCGGCGAGGAGCTGGGCGGCGTGCGCGCGGTCAAGCACTACCTGCAGCGCACCGCGGTACAGGGCTCGCCGACCATGCTGATGGCGGTCACCGGCGAATACGTGCGCGGCGCCAAGGTCTACGGGACCGACGTGCACCCGTTCCGCCGCTACTTCGACGAGCTGAAGATCGGCGAATCCCTGCTGACCCACCGACGCACCGTCACCGAGGCCGACCTGGTGAACTTCGGTTGCCTGTCGGGCGACCACTTCTACATGCACTTCGACGAGCTGGCGGCCAAGGACTCGCAGTTCGGCAAGCGCATCGCCCACGGCTACTTCGTGCTCTCGGCGGCCGCCGGCCTGTTCGTCTCCCCCGGCGTCGGCCCGGTGCTGGCCAACTACGGCCTGGACACCCTGCGCTTCATCAACCCGGTGGGCATCGGCGACACCATCCAGGCCCGCCTGACCTGCAAGCGCAAGATCGACCAGGGCAAGAAGAGCCCCAAGGGCGAGCCGCAAGGCGTGGTCGCCTGGGACGTGGAAGTCACCAACCAGCTCGGCGAGCTGGTGGCCAGCTACGACATCCTGACGCTGGTGCTCAAGCGCAGCTGATTTTCTCCAACTCCGGTGTCACCCTCGACCGGCCCCAGGGCCGGTCTTTCGTTCGTGCAGAGCCCCTCACCCCAGCCCTCTCCCGGAGGGAGAGGGAGCCGTCCGGAGTGAATGGGGAGTTCGGGGTCATCCCGATAGGATGTTTCATCGTAGGGCGGATAGAGTCCTACGGTTCCAGGAAGCACGGCTTTTCGTAGGATGGCGTTGAGCGGAGCGATACCCATCACCCCGGCAGCATGGGTATCGCAAGCTCAACCCATCCTACGAAAAGCACATCGGCGCAAGACAATTGCTCCCACCCCACCGGCAAACACGACGCCGCGTAGGATGGCGTTGAGCGGAGCGATACCCATCACCCCGGTAGCATGGGTTTCGCCAAGGCTCAACCCATCCTACGAAAAGCACCTCGGCGCAAGACAGTTGCTCCTACCCCACCGGCAAACACGACGCCGCGTAGGATGGTGTTGAGCGAAGCGATACCCATCACCACGGCAGCATGGGTATCGCAAGCTCAACCCATCCTACGAAAAGCACCTCGGCGCAGCCGGTAGACAGTTGCGGGAAGCACGGGCGCAGGAGCGGACTCCGTCCGCGATTGGACTCACCGGCCACGCCGGACGCCCCAGTGGCACGAACAGCCCCCCATTCGCGAGCAAGCTCGCTCCTACGAAAAGCCAAACGCCAAAACTACGGCCGCCGCGGCGCCTGCCGCTCAGCTACCGCCCGCAGGGTCCTCAGGGTATCCAACGGCGCATCGACGACAAAACTATCCGCCAACCAGGACGGTACACTCCCGCCAGGCTCCGCACGCATCTGGTAAGTCACCCGCGTCCGCCCATCCCCCAACGGCGCCAGGCTCCAGATACCGCTCAACTCACGCACACGAATCTGCCCCGGCACCACCGGCAGGTAGTCCGGCAACGCGCGGATGTCCCGCAACAAACCACCGTCGGCAGTGCGCCGGGTGGTCACCAGCAGCACCATGTCGCGCGGCTGCACCGGCCAGGGCAGCTGGGTGCTCATGTACAGCCACACGTCGTCGCCGCTGGCCTTCAGCAGGCGCAGTTCGGCGCAGGCGTACAGCCACTTGCAGGCCACCCGCAGGTTCTCCTGCAGGTCGGCCAGGGTGCCCACGTCGGCGCGCATGTCGGCCACGCCGCGGTAGCTCTGGTAGCGCGAGCCGGGCACCGCGGTCAGGTAGACGCGGATGCCGTCCTCGTCACGGGCCAGGCGCCAGTGCTCCTGGGGCGCCGCCTGCAACGACGCGGCGGCGGCCAGCAGCAGCCCCGCCAGCCAGGCCTTCACACCCCACCCCCGCCTCCCAGGCGCTGGCGCAGGCCGGCGGCCATGGACTGCAGGTCCTGCGGCGGGTTGTGGCCGATCAGCAGGTAGGCGTGGCCGGCGTCCTGCCAGTACACCAGGTTCATGCCCTCGCGGCGCTCCTGCTGCGGCGCGGCGGCGCGGCCGTCGCTGCGGGTGATGCACAGCGCCATGGGGCCGTAGCGCGCGTCCAGGTAGGTGAGCTGGGCGATGGGAATGCCGTCGTATTCGAGGATCTGCGCGCGGCGCAGCTGGGCGCCTTCCAGGGCCAGGTCCGGCGCCGGCAGGGCCAGGCCCAGGCGCTCGCCCACCGTGGCCAGCTGGGCCTGGTGGATGGCCACATCGCCCGGCAGGTGGTCGAGGGTCTGCACGGTATACAGCGACATGTAGTCGGCCACCCGCTGGCGCCAGTTGAAGTCTTCTTCGTGGTGCAGCGGCAGGCCGCCGAGCAGCAGGCGGTCCAGGGCCATGCCCAGCACCAGGCAGGCCGCCGCGGCCAGGGCCAGGCCACGCCGGCGCGGCGCCCGCGGTTGCGCCAGCGGTAGGCTGGCCAGGCCGGCGCCCAGGCGCTGCAGCGGGGCTTGGTCGAGCAGCGCGTCGAAGGCCTCGCCCAGGCCCTGGCCGCCGCAGCAGAGGGTGTCGAAACGCTGGGCCAGCTCGGCGTCGACGGCGATCCGCGCCTCCACTTCGCGGGCCTGCGCGGCGTCCAGTTCGCCGTCGATGAAGGCGACCAGGGTCTCGTCGGAAACCCGCGGGCCTGTGCCATGTTCGTTCATCGCCGTCCTCCCCTGGCCGCTTCCGCGTCGTCCGGCGCCGCGGCTTCGGCCAGTTTCAAGCGGGCCGCCGCCAGGCGGCTCATCACCGTGCCCAGCGGCACCCCGAGGATGTCCGCCACCTCGCGGTAGCTGAGCCCCTCGACATAGGCCAGGAACAGCGTCTCGCGCTGCGCCTCCGGCAGCGCCGCCACGCGCCGCAGCACCTGGCTGGCGAGCACCTCGGCCTGGGCCTGGCGCTCGCCGTCGAAGACCAGTTCACTTTCCGCGTCCACCACCCCGTGGCCGCTGCGCACCCGCCGCGCGCGCACCTCGTTGAGCCAGATGGAGCGCAGGATGGAGAACAGCCAGCGGTCCAGGCGGCTGCCGGCGCTGAACTGGGCGGCGCGTTCCAGCGCCCTCACGCAGGTGGCCTGCACCAGGTCGTCGGCGACGTGGGGCTGGTGCGCCAGGACCATGGCGTAGCGCCACAGGCGCGCCAGGTACTGGCCGATCTCGGCGCGAATATCCGCAGGTTGTGCGATGGTCGCCTCCGCTGGGCTGCGCGGCCGCCGCGACGGCGGGCCGGGTGGATGACGCTCGGGCACCACGGCCGGGGTCCGCGGGTGCTCCCATGCCGGCGGCCACAGCGTCTGGCTGCGCTCGTTCATAGGGTCGCGGACGCGGCTATCGCCTGCGCCAGGTCACGGTACTCCTCGCAGCCCGTGCCACAGAGCCCCTGGATGCTGCGCAACTGCTCGCGGGCCAGGTCCAGGCGCCCCTGGGTCACGTAGGCTTCGCCCAGGTACTCGCGCACCTTGGCGTACTGCGGATCGAGGCGTACTGATTGCAGATAGTAGCCGATGCCTTCATCCACGCGACCCAGCTTGCGCGTGGCATAGCCGCGGTAGTTGAGCGCCTCGGCGGTGTTCGGCTGGCGCAGGCTGTCCAGCAGCGCCAGGGCCTCCTGGTAGCGTCCGGCCTTGGCCAGGCGGTAGGCGTAGGCGGTGCGGTCGGCGTCGCCCAGGCTGGCGCTGGTCTGCTCGACGCAGCGCTGCTCGGCGCGCTCGCGGACCTGTCCGGCCGGGCAGTCGGGCGCGGCCTGGGAGCGGTCGTCATCGTTGCCGCCGCCCCCGTCGGCCTGCAGCGGGCCGCCGGAAAGCACGGCGCCCAGGCAGGCCAGCAACAGCAGCGACGGAAGGCGGAAGACGGGGCGCGGGGTCATGGCGGAATCTCCTGGCAACGGCGGGGGTGGCCAGGAGTGAACACCCAAGGGTGGGGCGTTATTCGGTGCGCAGGGCGGTTTTTCGGCCGTTCGTCGGAGGCACCGGAGCCCTATGCACCTGGGGTTAAGAGCGCCCTCTCCCCAGCCCTCTCCCGCAAGCGGGAGAGGGGGCCATTCGTGCCACCGGGGTGTCCAGCGGGGGCGTTGAGTCCAATCGCGGACGGAGTCCGCTCCTACGCCCGTGCTTCCCTGAACCGTAGGAGCGACTCCCTTGCACCGAGGTGATGGGTATCGCTTCGCTCAACGCCATCCTACGAAAAGCTGTGCTTCCTGGAACCGTAGGAGCGGACTCTGTCCGCGATTCGGATTTCCAGAGAAACCTCCGCGCACTCCGGAGCGCCCCTTCAGAAGGCCGAACGAAGCCCCCGCTCAGGAGGTCATGCGACATGGATGTCGCGAGAGCCCCGCGGGCTACAGGGACGTACCCTCGGGGCGGGCCTCCGTGGCGGGGGAGTTCGTGGGGGTAGCCCGGCTTCATCGGGCCCGTATGTTGGGGCAAGCCTTTTTGGTTCCTTTTTGCGGGGGTGGCCTTCCACCGTTTGACAAAAGGGACTCGCCCGAGGGGGCGAAACAAAAAACCTCCGCAGACTCGGTGCGGCGCGCTACACCAAGCCCCCAAGCCACTGGGTTCCCGCGTTCGCGGGAATGACGAAGGTGTGAGGATGGCGCCTGACCGACAAGCCGCTCAGGACAGCCCCCTCTCCCTTCAGGGAGAGGGTTGGGGAGAGGGCGCTCTTGAACCCAGCATCTACTCCGCCGGGAAACTCCGTTCGCGAGCAAGCTCGCTCCTACAGGGGCCGGGCGATCAGACCAGCAGTTCGGGCTCGACCATGTCGCATTCGAAACTGATCCGCCCACCTTTCTCATCCGCACTGCCGCCAGTGATCGGCCCGTAGTAGTTGAGGCCATTGTCCAGGCTCACGCAAACGTGACTCGGCTCCTCCGGCGCATCCAGCTGCCCCTGGAACACCAGCTCCATCACCCCCGGCTCCAGGGTACGCAGCTCGACGGCAATGGCCGGGTTGTCCACGGCCTCGGTTTCGCGCCCCCGGTGCTCGGCGCTGACGGTGACGGTGGCGGTGAAGTGCGGCATGAAGGGCTCCAGGGCTGGGGAAATGAATGCGGGCGCCAATCTGCCCGGCGCGGCGGCGCCTGGCAAGGGTCAGCCGACGTGAAAGCGAAAGCGCAGGTGCGGCCAGGCCTCGGGATCGTCCACCGGCAGCGGCACGGTGCCGCACGGCACCACCCGCAGCCAGAACGCCAGGGCGTTGCGATTGCCGGTCAGCACGTTGAGCTGCCAGTCGCCGGGCTGCCCTTCGAACAGCGTCCAGGCCGCGGCGCGGCCCACGCCCTGGCGGCGGAACGCCTGGCCGACATAGAACTCGGCCAGCTCGTGCAGCCCCGGCCGCTCCAGGGCGCGCACCAGGGCGAAGCCGGCCACCTGGCCGTCGACGCGGATCAGGTAGGGCCGGCGCCCGGGCTCCAGCCAGTACAGCGCCAGGTACGGGTACAGGTCCGACTCGACGCCGAGCTCGCGCAGGTAGCCCGGCAGCATGGCCGCCAGCAGCGGCTCCTCGTCCGGGCCGGCGACCTGCACTTCGACTTGCGGGTTCACGGTGGCCTCCCTTGGGCGGTGCTCCCTGCACCATAGCCCAAGGCAGGCCATCCGGCCCGTTCAGAGGTACTCGATGCGGTTGCGCCCGGCCTGCTTGGCGCGGTACAGCGCCAGGTCGCTGCGCGACAGCACCGCCTCGGCCGTGGCGTCACCGGCGAGCATGTCGGCCACGCCGATGCTCAGCGTCAGCGGGATACGCTCGCCGGCATGCAGCAGCGGCGTCTGCGCCAGGTGCTCCTGCAGGCGCTGGGCGAAGGCCACGGCATTGTCGCGGCTGGCATCGCTGAGCAGTACGGCGAACTCCTCGCCGCCCATGCGCCCGACGCAGTCGCTGCGCCGCACCAGGCCGGCGAGCACGTCGGCGAAATGGCGCAGCGCCAGGTCGCCCACCGCGTGGCCCCAGCGGTCGTTGATCGCCTTGAAGTGGTCCAGGTCGCACATCAGCACCGCGGCGCTGCGCTCGCCGCCGCGCTGCACGCGGCCCAGCTCGGCCTGCAGCTGGTGCATGAAGCAGCGCCGGTTGGGCAACTGGGTGAGGAAGTCGGTGGTGGCCAGCACCTGCAGCTCGGCCTCGATGCGCTTGCGCTCGGTGATGTCGGTGATGAAGCCGTGCCAGAGCACGCTGCCGTCGGCCTGGCGGCGCGGGTGGGCGTTGCCCTGGCGCCAGCGCAGGCCCTGGTCCGGCAACTGCACGCGGTACTCCAGTTGCCAGGGCACCAGGGTCCGCGCCGAGGCCTCCAGCGCGGCCAGGTAGCGCGGCATGTCCTCGTCGTGGATGATCGCGCGGATGCGCTCGGTGGGGCCGTCGGCCAGTTCCTCCGGGGCCATGCCGTAGATTTCCCGGCTGCCGGCGCTGACGTAGGGGAAGCGCGCCGAGCCGTCGGGCAGGCGGCGGTACTGGAAGACCATGCCGGGAATCTCGTTGGTCAGGTCGGTGAGCAGTTCGAGGTTCTGCCGCAGCTTCTCGGCCAGCACGCGCTGGGCGGTGATGTCGGTAGTGGTGCCGAGCATGCGCAGCGCCCGCCCCTGCTCGTCGCGCTCGACCACCTTGCCGCGGCTGCACACCCACATGTAGCTGCCGTCCTTGCGGCGGATGCGGTGCTCCACCTCGTAGGCCGCGGTTTGCCCGGCGAAGTGCGCCTCCATGGTCGCCCTGACGTAGGCCAGGTCGTCCGGGTGCACGCGGGCGTAGCTTTCCTCGATGCGCTCGCCGATCTCGTCCTCGGCGTAGCCCAGCAGGGCCTTCCAACCGGAGGAATAATGGATGACGCCGCTGGGCACGTGGCGGTCCCAGATGCCCGTGCCGCTGCCCTCCACCGCCAGCGCCAGGCGCCGCTCGGTGATGCGGGTGCGCTCGGCGCCGCGCTCCAGTTCCAGCAGCGCGGCGGCCAGGCCGGCGTATTCGGCCAGGGCCTCGGCCTGGGGAGCGTCCAGCTCGCGCGGGCGCTCGCCCAGCAGCCAGAGCTGCCCCAGCGGCAGGCCGTCGGCCGAGCGCAGCGGGCACAGGTGCCGGAACGCCCAGCGCGCGGCCAGCGCCGCCGCGCCGTCGTCGGGGAGCCCGCCCGGGCGTTCCAGCCAGGCCCTGTCCTCGGCGCCCAGGCCAAGGCAGGCGCACAGCCGCCAGGCGCCGCCGTCATCGCGCATCAGCGCCGCCGCATCCAGGGCCAGGTGGCCCAACGCCAGGCGCAGCAGCCCGGCATGGTGGCGCTCGCCCATACTCTCCATCGCGTATCCCGTACTCACGGACTGCATCTGCACACTGCTCGCTCAGGCACCCAGGGAACCGCCGGGAAAGTCGGCCGTCGTTTCGAGTCTATCCATAATGGCGTTCTGGCGTCATGACAGCCCATCAGCTGACAGACACAGCTCATCGGCCACTGTCCGCACGGCATTCCCGAGAAAACATGCCAATTCGCCATCATGCAGAGGTAGGCTTTCGTAATCTAGGCTAGCCTCATGCCAGAATTTTCCTACACCAGAATTCTCCTACAAAAGTGTTCCGCTGGAGCAATGGAATGCCGGAAGATCCGCGTAACTTCGACTCGGTCATCCTGATCGTCGACGACCAGGTCAGCGACATACAGCTGCTGGGCGAGGCGGCCAGGGGGCTGGGCGTGACGCACTTCGCCTCGGACGGCCGCCAGGCCCTCGAACTGGCCCGGCGCATCCGCCCGGACGTGGTCCTGCTGGACATCGAGATGCCCGGCATGGACGGCTTCGAGGTGTGCCAGGCGCTGATGGCCGACGCCAAGCTCAACGACGCCGCGGTGATCTTCGTCACCGCCTACGACCAGGTGTCCCACGAGCTGCGCGCCCTGCAGATGGGCGGCGTGGACTTCATCACCAAGCCGATGAACCTGCCGGTGGCCCGCGCGCGCATCCGCACCCACGCGCGCCTGCGGCACATGGCGAAGATTCTCGCCAATCAGGACCCGCTGACCAACCTGCCCAACCGCGCCCTGCTCGCCGACCGCATGGCCCAGGCCATCGAAGGCGCGCGGCGCAACCAGCAGCGCGTCGGCCTGTTGCTGCTGGACCTGGACAACTTCAAGGCGGTCAACGACGCCGAGGGCCACTCCCTGGGCGACGCCATCCTGCAGGAGACCGCCCTGCGCCTCAGCCGCCAGTGCCGGGCCATGGACACCGTGTGCCGGCCGGGCGGCGACGAGTTCGCCGTGCTGCTGCCGGAGGTGCACAGCCTGGAGGCCATCGGCGACTTCGCCGCGCGGGTGCAGGCGGCCCTGGGCGAGCCCTACGTCATCCGCGGCACCAGCTACCACCTCACCGCCAGCATCGGCATCAGCCTCTACCCCGACGACAGCGACGGCGCCGAGGACCTCTACCGCCACGCCGACGCCGCCATGTACCAGGCCAAGGCCGCCGGGCGCAACGGTTACAGCTTCTTCTCGGCGGACATCGAGGCGCGCATGCGCGAGCGCCACCTGCTCGAACGGCACATGCGCCTGGCCCTGGAGCTGGGCGTGTTCGAGGTGTTCTACCAGGCCAAGGTGCACGCCGCCACGCGCGCCATCGTCGGCGTCGAGGCGCTGATCCGCTGGCGCGACGGCGAGGGCCGCCTGGTGCCGCCGGCGGAGTTCATCCCGCTGGCCGAGGAAACCGGGCTGATCGTGCCCATCGGCCAGCAGATCCTCCTGCGCGCCTGCCAGGACGCCCGCGCCTGGAACGATGCCGGGCACGCGCTGACGGTCAGCGTGAACATCTCGGCGGTGCAGTTCCGCAGCGAGAGCTTCGTCGACCAGGTGGCCGAGATCCTCGCCCAGACCGGCATGCAGCCGGGCAACCTGGAACTGGAGATCACCGAGGGCGTGCTGGCCAGCGACCGCTACGCCTCGCGCCAGACCCTGGCGGCGCTGCGCGAGCTGGGGGTACGCATCGCCATCGACGACTTCGGCACCGGCTACTCCAGCCTGGCCTACCTCAAGCGCTTCCCGGTGGACGTGTTGAAGATCGACCAGAGCTTCGTCCGCGACATGCTCCAGGACCGCAGCGACGCGGCGATCATCGAGGCCATCATCAAGCTCGCCCAGGCCCTGGGTCTGGAGCTGGTGGCCGAAGGGGTGGAATGCCCGAACCAGGAGCGCGCGCTGGCGGCGCTGGGCTGCCCGGTGATGCAGGGCTACCTCTACTGCCGCCCGGTGCCGCGCGACGACATGAGCCGCCTGCTGGCCACCGGCCTGCAGCCATGACCACCCGTGCCACGGGCACGACCGCAACGGGAAGGATCGGGTGAAGACGACACCGGGCAACCTCAGGTTCAACCGCTGGTCCTGGGCCGTCCTGGCCCTGGGCGTGCTCTGCTCGGCCCTCGGCGCCGCCCTGGTGCAGCGCGGCAACCAGCAGCAGGCGCGCGCCGCCGTGGCCCAGGAGGCCAACCGCCTGGCCGACACCGTGCTGGCGCGCATCGAGCTGTACCAGTACGGCCTGCGCGGCGCCCGCGGCGCGGTACTGACCGCCGGCGAGGCGCACATCAGCCGCGAGGTCTTCCACCGCTACGCCCAGACCCGCGACGTCGCCCGGGAGTTTCCCGGCGCCCGCGGCTTCGGCTTCGTCCGCCGGGTGCCGGCCGAGGCGCTCGACGACTTCCTGCGCAACGCCCGCGCCGAAGGCCGGCCGGACTTCGCCGTGCACGAGGTGACGCCCAACCCCGGCGAGCGCTACGTCATCCAGTACATCGAGCCGGAACAGCCCAACCTGGCCGCCATCGGCCTGGACGTGGCCTCCGAGCCGCGCCGCCAGCAGGCCGCCCAGGCGGCGCTGCGCACCGGGCTGCCGCGGCTCTCCGCGCCCATCACCCTGGTGCAGGCTTCCGGCGCGACCCAGCAGTCCTTCCTGATGCTGCTGCCCATCTACCGCGGCGGCGTCACTCCGGCCAGCATCGAACAGCGCGAGGCCCAGGCCATCGGCCTGGGCTACGCGCCGCTGCTGATGCGCGAGGTGCTCGACGACCTGCGCCTGGACGACGCCGCCGTGCACTTCCAGCTCGCCGACGTGACCGACGGCGAGCCCGGCGACACCTTCTACAGCAGCGCCGACGACGCCAAGGCGCCGCGGCTGTACCCGCAGAGCCTGCAGCGCGACGTGTTCGGCCGCCGCTGGCAGATCGACTTCAGCGCCCACCCGGCGTTCGTCCAGCGCCTGCACCCGCTCTCCCCGCCCCTGGTGTTCGGCGCCGGCTGCCTGGGCAGCCTGCTGCTGGCCGCCCTGCTCGGGGCCACCGCGGTCAGCCGCCAGCGCCGCGCCCAGGTGCTGGAGCAGCAGGCGCGGCTGGCGGCGATAGTCGAGTCCTCCGCCGACGCCATCGCCGGCAAGAACCTGCAGGGCGAGATCACCAGCTGGAACGCCGGCGCGCAGAAGCTGCTCGGCTATACCGCCGAGGAAGTCCTCGGGCGCCAGGCCAACGGCCTGCTGGTGCCCGCCGAGCGGGTGGCCGAAGAGGAACCGCTGCTGCGCCGCGTGGCCCAGGGCGAGCGCCTGCCGCCCTTCGACACCCAGCGCCGACACAAGGACGGCCGGCTGATCGACGTATCGCTGAGCGCCTCGCCCATCCGCGGCCCCCACGGCGAGGTGGTGGGCACCTCGACCACGGTGCGCGACATCTCCGCGCAGAAGGCCGCCGAGGCGCGCATCCACGAACTCAACAGCGGCCTGGAGCGCCAGGTGGCCGAGCGCACCGCCGAACTCGCCGCGGCCAACCGCCTGCTGACCAGCGTGCTGCACTCGGCCTCGGAGGTGTCGATCATCGCCACCGACGCCAACGGCATCATCCGCATCTTCAACCGCGGCGCCGAGCGCCTGCTGGGCTACCGCGCCGAGGAACTGGTCGGCCAGGCCACGCCGCAGCGCCTGCACCCGGAGGACGAGGTGGCCAGCCGCGCCGCCCAGCTGGGCGAGGAATACGGCCGCCCGGTGCCGGGCTTCCGCGCCCTGGTGCAGAAGGCCGAGGACGAAGGCGCCGAGACCCGCGAATGGACCTACCTGCGCAAGGACGGCAGCCGCGTGCCGATGAGCCTGGTGGTCACCGCCATGCGCGACGAGGCCGGCCAGGTCAGCGGCTACCTGGGCATCGCCGTCGACATCACCGAGCGCAAGGCCGCCGAGGACCGCCTGCGCCTGGCCCACGACCAGCTCGCCCTGGCGGCCGAAGCGGCCGGCCTGGGCATCTGGTGGTGGCGCCCGGCCGACGACACCCTGCACTGGAACGAGCGCATGTTCGAGCTCTACCAGCAGCCGCCGGAACTCAACGGCAACGGCCTGAAAATCGGCCACTGGCGCGAGCGCCTGCACCCGGAAGACGCCCCGGCCACCCTCGCCAGCCTGAACGCCGCGGTGCAGGGCCACGGCAACTACGAGCCGACCTTCCGCATCGTCCGCCCCGACGGCCAGGTGCGCTACATCCAGGCCGCCGCCCGCGTCGAGCGCGACGCCGACGGCACGCCGCTGCGCGTCACCGGCATCAACCTGGACATCACCCGCGAGCGCGAGATGCAGGCCTCGCTGCGCCAGGCCAAGGAGCAGGCCGACGCCGCCAACGCGGCCAAGTCCAGCTTCCTGGCCAACATGAGCCACGAGATCCGCACGCCGATGAACGCCGTGCTGGGCATGCTCTTCCTGGCCCGCCAGACCGAGCTGAACCCGCGCCAGCGCGACTACATAGACAAGGCCCATTCCGCCGCCACCGCCCTGCTCGGCCTGCTCAACGACATCCTCGACTACTCCAAGATCGAGGCCGGCAAGCTGCTGCTGGAGGAACACCCCTTCGAGCTGGAGACGCTGATGCGCGACCTCGCCGTGGTGCTCTCCGGCAACCTCGGCAGCAAGGACGTCGAGATGCTCTTCGACATCGACCCCAACCTGCCCGGCAGCCTGCTGGGCGATGCCCTGCGCCTGCAGCAGATCCTCATCAACCTGGCCGGCAACGCCATCAAGTTCACCGACCACGGCCAGGTGGTGGTCAGCGTCAGGCAGCTGGGCCGCGAGGGCGACCGCCTGCGCCTGCGCATCGGCGTGCGCGACAGCGGCATCGGTATCGGCCCGGCGCAGTTGCAGAGCATCTTCGACAGCTTCACCCAGGCCGAGGCCTCCACCACCCGGCGCTTCGGCGGCACCGGCCTGGGCCTGTTCATCTGCAAGCGCCTGGTGGAACTGATGGGCGGCCGCCTGCAGGTGGAAAGCCAGCTGGGCTTCGGCAGCCGCTTCTGGTTCGACCTGGACCTGGCGGTGGTCGGCGAGCGCCCGCTGAAGGCCGGCTGCGCCGTCATCGACCGGCCGCTGCGGCTGCTGGTGGTGGACGACAACCCCAGCGCCGCCGAACTGCTGCTGCGCACCTGCGAATCCCTGGGCTGGCAGGCCGACCAGGTCAGCGGCGGCATGCAGGCGGTGGCGCGCTACCGCGAGGCCACGGGCCAGGGCCTGAGCTACGACGTGGTGCTGATGGACTGGCGCATGCCCGACCTCGACGGCCTGCGCGCCGCGCGGCTGATCCAGCGCGAGGCCGGGGCGCACACGCCGCCGACCATCATCATGATCACCGCCTATGGCCGCGAGGTGCTGGCCGACGTGCGCGACGGCGACACCCCGCCCTTCATCGACTTCCTGACCAAGCCGGTCACCCCGCGGCAACTGGCCGACAGCGTGCAGCAGGCCCTGGGCGGCCAGGCCGCCGAGCCGGCCACGGCGCCCGCCGCCGACAGCAGGCGCCTGGCCGGGCGGCGCCTGCTGGTGGTGGAGGACAACGCGCTGAACCGCCAGGTGGCCGCCGAACTGCTGGCCAGCGAGGGCGCCGAGGTGCTGCTGGCCGAGGGCGGGCTGGAGGGTGTCGAGCAGGTGTGCCACGGCGGCGTGCCCCTGGACGCCGTGCTGATGGACGTGCAGATGCCCGACATCGACGGCCTGGAGGCCACCCGGCGGATCCGCGCCGACGGCCGCTTCGCCGCCCTGCCGATCCTCGCCATGACCGCCAACGCCGCCCAGGCCGACCGCGAGGCCTGCCTGCTGGCGGGGATGAACGACCACATCGCCAAGCCGATCGACAAGGAACACATGGTCAACCGCCTGCTGGCCCACCTGGAGGCGCCGCAGCGCGCGCGGGAAGCGCCGCCGCAGCTGCCGGAGGAAGACGCCATCGTCGAGGGCCGCGACAGCGTGCTGGGCCGCTTCGGCGGCGACGAGAAGCTGATCCACCGCGTGCTGCGCAGCTTCGAGCCGGAGATGGACAAGCTGCTGGGGCGCCTCGACAGCCTGCGCGGCAGCGGCGACGTGAGCGCCAGCGCCGGCCTGCTGCACACCCTCAAGGGCAGCGCCGGCACCATGGGCGCCCGTGCCCTGGCCGCGCGCTGCGCGGCCCTGGAGAGCGACCTGCTGCGCACCCCGGCCGAGGCGCAGGCCGCTGCCCTCGCCGCGCTGCCGGTGGACGAGCTGCGGCAATTGCTGGCGGTGACACTGGCCGAGCTGCAGACGCTGTTCGCCGAACCGCCCGGCCTGGCCCCGGGCACCGCCGCGCAACTCAGCCGCCCGCAGGTGCGCGAGCGGGTGGGGGAAATCCTCGGCCTGCTGGAGTCGGGCAACCTCGACGCCCTCGAACGCCTGGAGGCGCTGGCCCGCCACCAGCACGCCTGGCCGCGGCAGTTCCTGCGCTTCAACGACCTGGTCCAGGCCCTGGACTTCAAGGGCGCGCTGCAACTGGGCCGGGAGATGCTCGATGAGCTGTGAGCCGCGCGGCGGGCATGGCCGGCGTCCGCTCAAGCCGGCGGACATGTTGCCGACACACTCCTGCAGTAGCGTGCCTGGCGTGGGCCTGCGCGCGGCATCCCGATGAGGCGGGCGTCATGAGCTTACCCGAGCACCCTCTGGCCAGCAGCGAGCGGCACATCCCCGCGCACCTGCAGCCGGCCCTGCGCGCCTATGTGCTGCAGCACTACCGCGGCTTCCTGCTGGCGATCAACTTCATCGCCATGGCGGCCTACGACGCCTACGTCCTCGCCGACGCCGCGCTGATCCCGGACATGGCCCTGCAGTCGCTGCTGCTGCGCGGGCTGCTCAGCCTGGTCGGCCTGCTGAACATCTACCTGGTGTTCCGCCACAGCCGCAGCGTGCTGCTGATGGATCTGCTGATGCCGCTGCACGACATCGTCTCGGCCATCGCCTGGTTCGAACTGCTCAAGCGCAGCGCCTCGCCGGAGGTGCCCACCTTCCTCTACGCCTCGGTGGTGTTCATCGTCCTCGGCAACCTCGGCGTGCGCTATTCCTTCGCCGGCATCCTGGCCTGCTCCATCGCCATCTCAGCGGTGATCCTCGGCAACGTGGCGCTGATCCACGCCGGCGAACCCAAGGCGCTGCTGGTGTTCACCCTGGTCTACCTGCCGGTGCTGGCCTTCAGCCTGTTCATCAGCTGGACCAACATCAACGGCGTGCGCCGGGCCTTCCTCGCCGACCTGGAGGGCCAGCGCCAGCGCGCCGAACTGGCCGAACTGAACCAGCGCCTACAGGCCCTGGCCGCCACCGACGCGCTGACCGGCGTGGGCAACCGCCGCGCCTTCGACCTGCACCTGGAACAGAGCTGGCGGCAGATGCGCAGCCACGGCCGGCCCTTCGCCCTGCTGCTGGCCGACATCGACTACTTCAAGCCGTTCAACGACCACTACGGCCACCCCGCCGGCGACCGCTGCCTGTGCGAGGTGGCGAACTGCATGGCCGACACCCTGCGCAGCGGCCAGGCCCGGGTGTTCCGCTACGGCGGCGAGGAATTCGTCATCCTCCTGCAGGTGGCCAGCCCGCTGGAGCTGCGCCAGGTCGCCGAGCGCCTGCGCGAGCGCGTGGCGGAACTGGACATCGAGCACCTGAAGCGCCCCGACCGCCGCTGCCACCTGACCATCAGCCTGGGCGGCGGGCTGTCCGACGGCGCCGCCGAGCCGGGCGAACTGCTCGCCCGCTGCGACCGCCTGCTCTACCAGGCCAAGCAACAGGGCCGCGACCGCGTGTGCCTGGCCGGCGACTAGCCGCCACTGCCAGTTCCCGGGCCGGGAAAGGCCCGCCGGGGTCCGGACGCCATCAACAACGAACTGGAAGCCCCCTTCGGCCGAGCGGAGAACGACCTGCCGCGATTCGCAGGGCCTGCCCGGCTTGAGGCCGGCCTATCGGGCGGTCGGCAGCAACGATTGGACGCCGCCCGCCGCGCCCGGTAACGTGCCGCTCATCCGCATTCCCACGACAAGACCGACGGCGCAGCGCCGCACGTTCGGCTACATATCGATAAATGACGCCGGCCAGGCCTTGGCCCCACTACCCGACAGGCAGCTCCCATGGACATCAAGCAGCTCAAGTTCCTCATCGCCCTGGACCAGACCCGCCACTTCGGGCAGGCTGCCGCGCTCTGCCACATCACCCAGCCCACGCTGTCCATGCGCCTGCGCAACCTCGAGGACGAGCTGGACCTGGTGCTGGTGACCCGTGGCCAGCGCTTCGAGGGCTTCACCGAGGCCGGCGAGCGCATCCTGGCCTGGGCCCGCACCCTGCTGGCCGCCTACGACGGCCTGCAGGCAGAGGCCGCCAGCTGCCGCGGGCAACTGGTGGGCAGCCTGCGCCTGGGCCTGGTGCCGCTGTCCAGCTTCAACCCGATGCAGGTGCTCAAGCCACTGTCCCAGCGCTACCCGGAGCTGCAGTTCCAGCTGTCGTCGATGAGCTCGGAGCAGATCATCGACGGCCTCAGCCGCAACCAGCTGGACCTGGGCATCTGCTACCTCGACCAGGTCAACACCACCTACTTCGAAGTGCTGGAACTGGCCACCACCACCATGGGCCTGCTGCACGACGTGCGGCACTTCCAGTTCGAGGACGGCGAGCTCAAGTGGGACAAGCTCAACGACCTGCCCCTGGGGCTGCTGAGCAAGGGCATGCACTACCGCCAGTCCGTCGACCTGAGCTTCCGCAGCCGCGGCCTGGACCCGCTGCCGGTGCTGGAAAGCGACTCCACCTTCCAGCTGATCCAGGCCATCGGCGAAGGCATGTGCTGCGCCATCATGCCGCTGAACTGCGGCCTGGAAACCCTCAGCGAGCACCTGCGCATCACCCCCATCGCCGGCGCCAGCATCCACAGCCCCATCGGCCTGCTGCAGCGGCGCACCGAACCGCGTTCGGCCCTGGCGGAGAAATGCTTCGCCGAGGCGCGCACTATCCTCGCCGGCGAAAGCCCGGCCGAATGAGCCACTGAAACCCAGTCACGGAGCCCCCATGAGCCCTACCCCGAACCCCGCACCGCGGCAGCCGGGCCAGCCCCTGCGCAAGCAGCTGCTATGGCTGCTCGCCCTGTGGCTGGGCGGCGTCGGCAGCGTGCTGCTGGCCGCCGAGGCGATCCGCCTGGCCATGGCCGCCGCCGGCCTGAAGAGCCACTGACGCGCCGCTAGTCGCGGCGCTTCGCCAGGTTCGCCGCCACGGCCGCGACTATAAGGGCTACGAGGGCGACAGCATCGCCAGCGCCCTGCTGCAGCTATTCGACGAGCCCAACGTGCTGGCCGGCACGCACCCCGCCCGCGGCGGCCCAGCCGCCCCGTGCCGCTCACCTCGCCCCGATAGATTGGTTGAGTACGCTTTTTCTCACCTTCAGGTTTCAAAAACCTCACGCAAGCCCTCCCCCTCCAGTTCCTCTCCCCAGCGCCCCAGCCCGCCTCCGGCGCGCGTCGGCGGCCGCTTGGCGGCCTGACGCGACCGACCATTGCGCCCTATGCCCGGCCGACGTAGCCGACCGCCCGGTCATTCGCTGAAGAAAAAGCCCGCGACCTCTGTTGACAGGTTTTGCCCATCGCCCATACGCTGAATACATCGCTGCACACATCAAAGCGCACAACACACCACACAGCGATGAAAGTTGTTTGCCTTCTGCCTACAAAAACAAATTTACGGAGAGGTCAAAATGGCTCGTATGTTCCCCCGCTCCATCCGCAAGGCCCTCGCCTGCGCGGCCGCCGTCGGCGCGCTGCTCACCCAGACCCCGTCCCAGGCCGCCGATACGTCCATGTGGCAGGGCGTGCAGAAGACCGGCGTATTGCGCTGCGGCGCGGCGGTCGCCGCGCCCTATGTGATGCGTGACGCCGGCAGCGGCCAGTACAGCGGCTACTTCGTCGACCTGTGCCGCGACTTCGGCGAGAAGGTGCTGAAGGTCAAGGTGGAGTTCGTCGACACCAACTGGGACAACCTCGTCGCCGGCCTGCAGAGCGGCAAGTGGGACCTGGCCATGGCCCTCAACCAGACGCCCGAGCGCGCCCTGGCGGTGGCCTTCTCGGCGCCGGCCACCGACTACCAGGTGTCGCTGGTGGTGAACAAGGAGAACCCCAAGTTCAGCGGCGCCGGCAACGCCATCGCCGACTACGACAAGCCCGGCGTGACCTTCGCGGTGATGTCCGGCACCGCCCAGGACAAGGCGATTTCCTCTGTGCTCAAGCAGGGCACCGTCATGCGCCTGCCGGGCATGGACGAAACGCGCCTGGCGCTGATGTCGCGGCGCGCCGACGTGCTGGTCGACGCCAGCGACACCAACCACCTGTTCGCCATGGCCAACGACTGGGCCAGGGAAGTCCTGCCCAAGCCGGCCCTGGCCAAGCAGGGCGTGGCCTTCGGCATGCGCCGCGACATCTCCGCGGCGGACCTGCAGGTGCTCAACATCTACGTGACCCAGCGCCGCGAGACCGGCGAGATCGACCGCCTGGTCGACAAGGCCTCCGCCGAAGTCAACGCCAAGACCGCCGCCAAGTAACTCCCGCCGACACCGGGGGCCGCGCAACGGCGGCCCCCGCGGAGAACACCGCTCATGAATACCCCGCGTTTGGTGGCTGCCCAGCCACAGGCTCCGTTCGCCCCGGATTCCACCGCCGGCGGCGACTTCATCCAGCTCCGAGGCGTGTGCAAGGCCTACGGCGAACAGCTGGTGGTGATGGACAACATGGACCTGGACATGCGCGCCGACGACCGCCTGGTCATCATCGGCCCGTCCGGCAGCGGCAAGAGCTCTCTACTGCGGGTACTGATGGGCCTGGAGGGCATCCAGGGCGGCAGCATCGCCTTCCAGGGCCAGCCCTACATCAGCGGCGGCCAGCGCCGCGGCAAGCCGCTGAACGAGGCGCTGCGCACGCAGATCGGCATGGTCTTCCAGCACTACACGCTGTTCCCGCACCTGTCGGTGCTGGGCAACCTGATCCTCGCCCCGTGCAAGGTCCATGGCCTGTCCCGGGCCGCGGCGACGGAGAAGGCCCGCGCCTACCTCGCCCGCCTGGGCCTGGAGAGCAAGCTGCACGCCTACCCCAGCCAGCTCTCCGGCGGCCAGAAGCAGCGCGTGGCCATCGCCCGCGCGCTGATGCTCGAACCCAAGCTGATGCTGTTCGACGAAGTCACCTCGGCGCTGGACCCGGAGATGGTCATCGAGGTGCAGAACGTGATGCTGCAGCTGGCCGAGCAGAAGATGGCGATGATCATCGTCACCCACGACATGCACTTCGCCCGCCACATCGCCACCCGCGTGGTGTTCTGCGCCAACGGCCGGGTGGTCGAGCAGGGCCCGCCCGAGCAGATCTTCAGCCAACCCCGGGAAGCCCGCACCCGCGAGTTCCTGGAAAAGGTCGTGCACCTGGATTGAGGGCGGCGCCATGAATTACCAATTCGACTTCCATTTCTTGAGCGGCAGCCTGCCGGCGCTGCTCGGCGGCCTGAAGGTCACCCTGGAGCTGGCCCTGGTGTCGAACCTGATCGGCCTGGTCTGCGGCTTCGGCCTGTGCCTGATGACCCTCAGCCGCTGGTTCTTCGTCCGCTGGCCGGCGCAGCTGTTCATCGAGTTCTTCCGCTGCACCCCGGCGCTGCTGCAGATCGTCTGGTTCTTCTACTGCGTGCCGATGCTCTTCAACGTGTTCATCGACCCCATCGCCATGGGCTTCCTGGCCCTGGGCCTGAACCTCACCGCGTTCAACGCCGAGGCCTACCGCGCCGGCGTGCAGGCGGTGCCGCGCGAGCACCTGGACGCCTGCGTAGCCCTGGGCCTGAAGCCCTGGCAGCGCACGCTCTACGTGGTGCTGCCACAGGCCCTGCGCAGCGCGGTGCCGGTGCTGATGACCAACGGCATCGGCAGCCTGCAGCAAAGCGCCCTGGTGGCGATAGTCGCGGTGTCCGACCTGATGTACGTCGGCAAGAGCCTGGCCACCGAGGCCTACCGCCCCCTGGAAACCTACACCCTGATCGCCCTCGTCTACTTCGCCCTGTCGCTGCCCATCGGCCAGCTGGTGCAGTACCTCGAACGGCGCCAGGACCTGGCGACGCAGCGCTGAGGAAACCGCCATGAGCCTCGATTTTTCCGTCGTCTTCTCCTACTGGCAGGTGCTGCTCAAGGGCCTGGCCCTGACCCTCGCCTTCACCCTCGGCTGCGCCCTTATCGGCAGCCTGGCCGGCTTCGTCCTGGCCCTGCTGCGCAACGTGCGCAGCCGCCTGCTGAAGCTGCCGGTGACGCTGTTCGTCGAGTTCTTCCGCGGCACGCCGCTGCTGATCCAGCTGTTCTGGGTGTTCTTCTGCTTCCCGGTGGTGTTCGGCCTGGACATCCCGCCCTACGTCTCGGTGGTGATCTCGCTGACGCTGTACATGGCCGCCATCACCAGCGAGACCTTCCGCGGCGCGCTCAAGTCCATCGCCGGCGAGCAGCACGACGCCTGCACCGCGCTGGGCCTGACGCCGCGGGTGAAGGTGCTCTACGTGGTCTTCCCGCAGGCGCTGCTGCGCGCGGTGCCGCCGCTGCTGTCGAACGTCGTCAGCCTGTTCAAGGAGAGCGCGCTGATCTCCTCCGTCGGCGTCGCCGACCTGATGTTCGTCGGCCAGAACATCTCCAACAGCACCGCGCGGCCGGTCGAGTTCCTCTCCGCCGTAGCGGTCATCTACTTCCTCGTGGCTTTCCCGCTGACCCGCCTGGTCGGCGTGATCGAAGCCCGGATGCTCAGGCGCTACGCCTACTAACCCCCCACCACCGATGCGGAGATCCACCATGCAACTCACTGGCATCCTGCCCGCCCTCGTCACGCCCTTCGACAAGTCCGGCGCGGTCGACCACGACACCCTGGCCTCGATCCTCGAATACCAGCTCAAGGCCGGTGTCAGCGGCTTCGTCCCGCTGGGCTCGACCGGCGAGTACTACGCGCTCACCAACGAGGAGCGCCGCCAGGTCCTGGCCACGGTCAAGGAAGTGGTCGGCGAGCGCGGCACCCTGATCGCCGGCGCCAACGGCTCCTGCACCCGCGAGGTGCTGGAGCAGGTCAAGCAAACCGTGGAAGCCGGCTACACCAACCTGCTGATCGCCCCGCCCTACTACGCGCTGCCGTCCCAGGAAGAACTGCTGGCGCACTACCGGACCATCCTGGAGACCTTCCCGGAAATCAACCTGGTGCTCTACAACTACCCGGTGCGCACCAACGTCGAGGTCGGCATGGGCGTGGTCCAGGCGCTGGCCGAGCACCCGCGGGTCATCGCCATCAAGGAAAGCAGCGGCAACCTGCTGCGCGCCATCGAGATCGGCACCAACTACAAGGACAAGGTGCAGCTGTCCTGCGGCTCCGACGACCAGGCCCTGGACTTCTTCCTCTGGGGCGCCAGCAGCTGGATCTGCGGCCCGGCCAACTGCTTCCCCGACCAGGTGACCGACTTCTACCGCAAGTTCGCCTCCGGCGACCTGGCCGGCGCCCAGGACGTGATGCGCAGCCTGTTCCCGGTGATGGCCAGCCTGGAAAGCGGCAAGTTCGTGCAGAAGGTGAAGTACGGCTGCGAGCTGGCCGGCTTCAGCGCCGGCAACGCGCGCGCCCCGCTGCTGCCGCTGACCGACGAAGAAAAGGCCGAATTCCGCAAGGTATTCGAGGCTTCCCAGCGCTGAGCGCATGGACGCCGCTGCCCCCGGCAGCGGCGTCCCCTGGAGGACGCACCCCATGAGCCGACAGAGTTTCACCTGCATCGAAGGCCATACCGAAGGCATGCCCGTGCGCATGGTCATCGACGGCGTCCCCGAGCTGCACGGCGCCAGCATGAGCGAAAGGCGCCAGCACTTTCTGGCCGAGCACGACTGGATCCGCCGGGCGCTGATGCTCGAACCGCGCGGCCACGCGCACATGTCGGGCACCCTGCTCTACCCGCCCGTGAGCGAGGACGCCGACCTCGCGCTGCTGTTCATCGAGACCTCCGGCTGCCTGCCCATGTGCGGCCACGCCACCCTCGGCTCGATTACCTTCGCCCTGGAAGCCGGCCTGGTCCGGCCGAAGACGCCGGGCACGGTGATCGTCGACGTCCCCGCCGGGCGCGTCAGCGCGCAATACCGCATGCAGGACGGCAAGGTCGGCGGCGTGCGCTTCGCCAACGTGCCGAGCTTCCTCCTGCACCGCGACCTGAGCATCCGGCTGCCGGCCCTCGGCGAGCTGCGCCTGGACATCGCCTACGGCGGCAACTTCTACCCGATCATCGAGCCGCAGCCGAACTACCCCGGCTGCGAGCACTTCACCCCGCAGCAATTGCTGGCCTGGGGGCGCGAGGTGCAGGCACTGGTGAACCGCGAGTTCGCCGTGGCGCACCCCGAGGACGCCAGCATCCGCGGCGTGAAGCACTGCATGTGGGCCGGCCGCCCCTTGGCAGCCGACGCCGATGGGCGCAGCGTAGTGATTGCCGGCGACAGCCTGATCGACCGCTCGCCCTGCGGCACCGGCACCTCGGCCCGGGTGGCCCAGCGCCATGCCCGCGGCCTGCTGGCGCGCGACGCCGTGTTCCGCCATGAAAGCCTGATCGGCAGCCGCTTCGACGGCCGCGTCGAGGAAGTCCTGGCCCTGGCCGACGGCACGCCGGCGGTGCGCCCGAGCATCGAGGGCCGGGCCTGCATCACCGGTCGCGCCGAACATTACGTCGACAGGGCCCAACCCTACTGGCAGGGTTTCAGCCTGGAAGACTTCACCGACCACCGCAGCCCGGAAGAGACCCTGAAATGAACGACCCGCAAGCCGCTTCGCAAAACGCCATCGTCGTCGGTGGCGGCATCGTCGGTGTCTGCTGCGCCCTGTACCTGCAGCGCGAAGGCTACCGCGTGACCCTGGTGGACCCGGCCGCGCCGGGCGACAGCACGGCGAAATGGAGCTGCGGGCAGATGGCGGTGAGCGAGGTCATCCCGCTGTCCAAGCCGGGCATCCTGATGAAGGTGCCCGGCTGGCTGCTCGACCAGCGGGGCCCGCTGGCCCTGCGCCCCAGCGCGCTGCCGGGCATCCTGCCGTGGTTCCTGCGCTTCGTCGCCTGCGCGCGGCATTCGAAGATCGCCGAGATCGCCCGCGACATGGCGCGCCTCACCCACCAGGTCTATGAGGACTACGCGCCGCTGCTCGACGCCTGCGCGGACAAGAGCCTGCTCGGCCAGCGGCCGATCATCGAGGTGTTCGACTCGCCCGCCGCCCTGGTCCACGAGCGCCCGCACCTGGAGCTGCGCAAGTCGCTGGGCTTCCAGTCCGAGGAACTCGACGGCGCCGCCATCGGCGACCTCGAACCGGCCCTGGCCGGCAAGTTCCAGCACGGCCTGCTATTCCCCGACTGGCGCGCGGTGAACGACACCGAAGGCTTCATCGCCGCGCTGACCGAAAGCTTCGTCGCCCAGGGCGGCATCCGCGTGCGCGAGCGGGTGAAGCACATCGACGAAAGCGCCGACCGCGCCGCCGGCGTCACCCTGGCTGACGGCAGCCGCTACCCCGCCCAACTGGTGGTGGTGGCCGCCGGCACCGGCTCGCGGCAGTTCTTCGAGCAACTCGGAGTGAGCATCCCGCTGGCCGGCATCGCCGGCTATCAGGCGGTGCTGCCCACCCCGGGCGTGGACATCCGACATTCGGTGATCTACGCCGACGGCGGCTTCTGCTTCGCCCCCATGACCCGCGGCCTGCAGATCGGCGGCACCATCGAGTTCGCCGGCCCCAACGCCGAACCCAACTTCCGGCGCGCCGAGATCATCCTGGAAAAGGCCCGCCGCGTGCTGCCGCAGCTCGACACCGCCAAGGTCGAGTTCGGCGTCGGCTACCGCCCCTTCCTGCCCGACACCAAGCCGGTGATCGACCGCTCGCCGCGCCTGGGCAACGTGCTCATGGCCTTCGGCCACGGCCAGCTCGGCCTCACCCTGGGCGCCACCACCGGCCGCCTGGTCGCCGACCTCGCCGCCGGCCGCCGCCCGGCCCAGGACCTCAGCCCCTTCAGCGCTCGCCGCTTCGCCTTCATCGGAGGAACCGCATGAACTACCAGCAGCTCTACATCGACGGCCAATGGCTCGCCCCCGCCCAGGGCGGCAGCTTCGATACCTTCGACCCCAGCGACGAAACCCTCCTCGCCCGGGTGGCCGCCGCCACCGCCGAGGACGTGGACGCCGCGGTGCGCGCCGCCCGCCGCGCCTTCGACGAAGGCCCCTGGCCGCGCATGAGCGGAGCCGAGCGCGCCGCCGTGCTGCGCCGCATCGCCGAAGGCATCCGCGGCCGCCAGCAGGAACTGGCCGAACTGGAAGTGCGCGACAACGGCAAGCCGCTGCCCGAGGCGCTGTGGGACATCGGCGACACCGCCGGCTGCTTCGACTTCTACGCCGATCTGGCGGAAAAGCTCGACGCTGGCCAGGAGCAGGAAATCGCCCTGGCCGACGAGCGCTTCAGCTCGGTGGCGCGCAAGGAGCCGGTGGGCGTGGCCGGCGCCATCATCCCCTGGAACTTCCCCATGCTGATGGCCGCCTGGAAGGTCGCCCCGGCCCTGGCCGCCGGCTGCGCCATGGTGCTCAAGCCCTCGGAACTGACGCCGCTGACCGCCCTGCACCTGGCCCAGATCGCCCATGAAGCCGGCCTGCCGGCGGGCGTGCTCAACGTGGTGACCGGCCTGGGCGCCGACGCCGGCGCGCCGCTGGCCGAGCACCCGGGCGTGGACAAGCTGGCCTTCACCGGCAGCGTGCCCACCGGCAGCCGGATCATGCAGGCCGCCGCCCGCGACATCAAAAACATCAGCCTGGAGCTGGGCGGCAAGTCGCCCTTCGTGATCTTCGCCGACAGCGACATCGAGGCCGCCGTGGAGTGGATCCTCTTCGGCATCTTCTGGAACCAGGGCGAAGTCTGCTCGGCCACCTCCCGCGTGCTGGTGCAGCGGGCGCTGTACGAGCCGCTGCTGGCGCGCCTGGCCGAAGAGGCGCGGAAGATCACCATCGGCAACGGCCTGCGCGAAGGCGTGCTGCTCGGCCCGCTGGTCAACAAGGCGCAGTACGACAAGGTGCTGCAGGCCATCGCCCGCGGCCAGGAAGAAGGCGCGCGGCTGGTCTGCGGCGGCGAGCGCCCGGCCGGGCTGGACAAGGGCTACTACGTGCAGCCCACGGTGTTCGCCGACGTGCCCGAAGACGCCTGGATCTGGAACGAGGAAATCTTCGGCCCGGTGGTCTGCGTGCGCCCGTTCGACAGCGAGGACGAAGCCGTGCGCTCGGCCAACGCCTCGCGCTTCGGCCTGGGCGCCGCGGTGATGTCCCGCGACCTGCCGCGCTGCGAGCGCGTCGCCCGGCGGTTCCGCGCCGGCATCGTGTGGATCAACTGCTCGCAACCGACCTTCAGCGAGGCGCCCTGGGGCGGCTACAAGCACAGCGGCATCGGCCGCGAGCTGGGCGAATGGGGCCTGAACAACTACCTGGAAACCAAGCAGATCACCCGCTACGACAGCGAGCAGCCCTGGGGCTGGTACATCAAGTGAGGTGCGACTGATGCGCTGGAAGAAGACGCTGCAACTGGCCGACGTGCACTGCGAAGGCGAGATCGGCAAGGTCATCACCGGCGGGGTGCTGGGCATCCCCGGCGAAACCATGCTGGACAAGATGAACTACATCAACGAGGTCGACGACAGCCTGCGCCGCCTGGTGGTCATGGAACCGCGCGGCTGCCTGCAGATGTCGGTGAACCTGCTGCTGCCGCCGACCAACCCTGCGGCCGACGCCGGCTTCATCGTGCTGCAGGCGGACAAGGCCCACCCGATGTCGGGCAGCAACTGCATCTGCGTGGTCACCGCGCTGCTGGAGCTGGGCATGCTGCCGATGCAGGAGCCGGAAACCACCGTGGTGCTGGACACCCCCGCCGGGCTGGTCACCGCCCGCGCGCGCTGCGCCGACGGGCGCTGCCTGGGAGTGTCGCTGGACATGGTGCCGGCCTTCGTCGAGCAACTGGACGTGCCGATCGACGGCGGCGAGTTCGGCCCGCTGAAGGCCGACATCGCCTTCGGCGGCGTGTACTACGCGCTGATCGACGTCGAGCAGGTCGGCCTGGCCATCGCCCCGGAGAACGCCCGCGAGCTGGCCGATGCCGGCGTGAAGCTGCGCGGCCTGATCAACCAGCAGGTGCGCGTGCGCCACCCGCTGTACCCGCAGATCGACGAGGTGGCCTACGTGATGTTCCGCAACCGCCTGGACGCGCGCACCTACCAGACCTGCACCACCCTGCCGCCGGGGCGCGTCGACCGCTCGCCCTGCGGCACCGGCAGCTCGGCCAACCTCGCCACGCTGAGCGCGCGCGGCCTGGTGCGGCCCGGCGAGCGCCTGGTGTCGCGCTCCACCATCGGCGGCGAGTTCCAGGTGGAACTGCTCGGCACCACGGAAGTGGCCGGCAAGCCGGCGGTGCTGCCGCGGGTGGAGGGCCGCGCGTGGCTGTACGGCATCCAGCAGATCGGCGTCGACCCGGACGACCCGCTGGCCGCGGGCTTCATGCTCAGTGACACCTGGGGCCCGGCGTTTCCGCGCTGAACGCGGCCACGCTAAGATGGCGGGCTGGTCTGTATGACACAGCCCGCGCACACCGAGACCTGATGATGGCCAAAGAAGAAGAAGTGGAAAGCCCCGGGCGCCGCCATGGCGGGCGCTATATCTACGAGGAGCTGCGCAAGCAGATCCTCACCCTCAAGCTCAAGCCCGGCGTGCAGCTGGACGAGGTCTCCCTGGCGGCGCAGTTCGGCCTGTCGCGCTCGCCGGTGCGCGATGCCCTGGCCCGGCTGACCAGCGAAGGCCTGGTCACCATCCTGCCCAACCGCACCACCCTGGTCACCCCCTTCGAGATCGAGGAGTTCCCCAACTACGTGGCCGCGCTGGACCTCATCCAGCGGGCGGTCACGCGCCTGGCCGCGCTCCAGCGCAGCGACGAGGACCTGCAGGCGATCCGCAAGGCCGACGCGGCCTACATGGCGGCCGTGGAGTCCGGCGACTTCCAGGCGATGTCCGAGCTGAACAAGGCCTTCCACATGGCCATCGCCGAGGCCGGGCGCAACCCCTACTTCGTCAGCTACTACGAACGCCTGCTGGGCGAAGGCCAGCGCCTGCTGCACCTGCACTTCGACTACATCGTCAGCTCGGCCGGCACCGCCCGCCTGGGCCGCGACCACGAGGAAATCATCGAAGCCATCGCCGCCCGCGACGCGGAAGCCGCCGAAAAGGCCGCCCACGAGCACACCATGCTGTTCCAGCGCCGCTTCCTGGAATACATGCAGCAGAACCTGACGGCGAAAATGAGCCTGGCCTGAACTTCGACCACCCCTGAACTTCAACCGACACAGGAGCAAGGGATGTCTTCCGCGAAACCGCTGTGCGGGCAAAACATTCTAGTCACCGGCGGCTCCGGCCAGATCGGCGCGGCCATCGTCCGCCGCCTGGCGCAGGAAGGCGCCCGGCCGATCATCCATTTCGGCCGCGACCGGGCCGGCGCCGAGGCGCTGCTCGCCGCTGTCGGCGGCGAGGGCTGGCTGGTCCAGGCCGACCTGTCGGACGCGCAGGGGCCCTTCGAACTGTGGCACGAGGCCCAGGCCCTGGCCGGGCGGGTGCACGGCCTGGTCAACAACGCCGGCATCCGCACGGAAATCTCCATCGATGCCGACGAGACGGCCTGGACGGCGGCCTGGCAACGGGAGTTCCAGGTCAACTTCTTCTCCGCCGCCACGCTGTGCAAGGAAGCCCTGCGCCATTTCCGCGCCCTCGGCGGCGGGCGCATCGTCAACCTCGCCAGCCGCGCCGGGCAACGCGGCTATGCCGCCGACGCCATGCCCTACGGCGCGACCAAGGCGGCGCTGCTCAACCTCACCAAATCCATCGCCCGCAGCTTCGGCCAGGACGGCGTGGCGGCGGTGGCCATCGCCCCCGGCTGGGTGCGCACCGACATGGCCGAAGACTTCATCGCCAGGCACGGCAAGGCCGCGGCGGTCGCCGAAATCCCCATCGGCGAAATGGCCGAGCCGGACGAAGTGGCCGAACTGGTGGCCTTCGCCCTGCGGCCCTCGCTGCCGTCCCTGAGCGGCGCGACGCTGGACCTGAACGGCGGCAGCTATATCCGCTAGCGGCTGACCCTGGTCGCCGACCAGGTTGCCGGAGGCCGTCCCGCCCGTTACAACGAGAGGCTGGACATCAGGCGGCTGACAGGGTTTTCTGAAGGGCTTTAGCGGCCACGACAGAACCAAGCGCGTGGCGACCGACGAACTCCGTCCAAGGCGAGGATCGACATGCCGAACGAAACCTACACCCCACCGCGCGTCTGGACCTGGGACAAGGACAATGGCGGCGCCTTCGCCGGCATCAACCGTCCGGTCGCCGGGGCCACCCACGACAAGCCCCTGCCGCGCGGCAAGCATCCGCTGCAGCTGTATTCGCTGGCCACGCCCAATGGCGTCAAGGTGACCATCCTGCTCGAAGAGCTGCTGGAGTTGGGCCTGGAGGGCGCGCAATACGATGCCTGGCCCATCAGCATCAGCCAGGGCGAGCAGTTCGGCAGCGGCTTCGTCGAGGTCAACCCGAACTCCAAGATCCCCGCCCTGCTGGATACCGGCCTGGAGCCCGCGCTGCGCGTCTTCGAGTCCGGCTCGATCCTGCTCTACCTGGCCGAGAAGTTCGGGCGTTTCATCCCAGGCGACATTGCCGGGCGCACCGAAACCCTGAACTGGCTGTTCTGGCAGGTCGGCAGCGCCCCCTTCCTGGGTGGCGGCTTCGGCCACTTCTACGCCTACGCGCCGGAAAAGTTCGAGTACCCCATCAACCGTTACGCCATGGAGGTCAAGCGCCAGCTGGACGTGCTCGACCAGCAGCTGGCGAGCAACCGCTACGTCGCCGGCAGCGAATACAGCATCGCCGACATGGCGATCTGGCCCTGGTACGGCGCGCTGATGAACAACCAGGTCTATGCCGCCGCCGAATTTCTCGACGTCGAGACCTACACCCACGTGCGCCGCTGGACGGACGAAATCGGCAAGCGCCCCGCCGTGCAGCGTGGGGTCAAGGTCAACCGGACCTGGGGCGAGGCCCACGAGCAAGTGCCCGAACGCCACGGGCCCGACGACTTCCGGCGCTGAGACGGGCAGCCGGTCAGGCGGAACCGCCGCCGGGCGGTTCCCGGCCACGGGCCGCCTCCATGGCCTGTACCAGGCCGCGGGCGCCGGAGCCCCATTTGGTGATGACCTTCACCGCCTCGGTGAAGGGCACGTCGACCGGGTGCACGCGATGCGCCTCCAGCACGTACACGGCGCCGGCGAAGGGCGTCGGCACCGAGGGCACGAACACGGTGTAGCGACCGTCCTCGAAGGCCTCGATGATGAAGCCGGGCACCAGGGCCTCTTCGATTTCCACCAGGGCCGGCTTCCAGATGCCGTCGTTCTTCTCGCCGGCCACCTGCAGGGTCAGGCTGCGCAGCAGTTCGTAGCCCGGAATGCGCTCGAACACCGAGCGCTCCAGCCGGCCACGGGCCAGCTTTCCCAGGCGGGTGCGCACGGCGAGGCCGATGACGAAGCAGATCACCAGCACGAGCAGCGCGGACAATATCTGCTGGGCCGGCAGGCTCTCCGGCAGCAGCTGGGTGAAGGGCCGGACCAGTTGGCCGGCCGAGGCGATGCCCTTGAGCAGGAGCAGCAGGGCCAGGTAGATCGGCAGGATGACCAGCAGGCCTGCCAGCACGCACCTGCCGATGAAAGCGACGGCGTTTTTCACGGAAGCACCTCCTCGGGTTGCTGGCCGCGGCCCGTGGAAAACACCTGCGCAGGGTCGGCCACGCGTGCCGGCGGGAGGCCGGCAGGGCTTGGAGATAGCCTAGACGACGGTGGGTCGTTTCACTTTCCCTTGGCTCTGGAAGACCAAAAACCAGAGCAAGAGCCGCTTTTGCTCTTCGTAGGAGCGAGCTTGCTCGCGAACCCCGCAGTCACTGGGTTGCCGCGTTCGCGGGAATGACGGGGGATGGTTAGGCGTTTCAGGATGACTCAGGATTTTCCTCCCACCCCGAACGGCCCCCTCTCCCTTCAGGGCGGGGCGCGCAGCCGAGGGCTGGGGAGAGGGTTACGGACTCCCCCCACACACCTCTGCCAACCCTGACTCCGCTCCCCCTCCCTAACCCTCCCCCGCAAGCGGGAGAGGGAACCGTTCGGCATGAAGCGCAATCACGAAGCGCCCTGCCCCCACATCCGTCTAGCCAAACCAATCGCGGACGGAGTCCGCTCCTACGGGTCCAGAATCGCTTCGGCGTTTCGGCCAACGGCGTATAACCGCGAACGGTTATACGCCCTACGCGCTCAGGATGATTCCGAACTTGCCGCCCACGCCGAACGGCCCCCTCTCCCTCCGGGAGAGGGCTGGGGTGAGGGTGCGGAGCCTGGACTGGGCGCCTTCGCTGAACCAAGGCACCCCTAATCCCACCGCAACCAGCGCCTCAGATCCACTGATCGTTGCGCTTGCGCCGCACCCGCAGCAGGGTCGGCAGGATCAGCCCGACCAGCAGCCCGGCGCCGGCGATGCTGCCGCCGTAGGCCATGTAGCGCATCAGCACCTGCTTGTTCTCGTCGCCCAGTTGCGCCTGCGCCGCGCGCAGTTCGGAGCGGGCCTTGGTGAGTTCGTCGTCGAGGCCGGCGCGGGCCGCCTGCAGTTCGTCGATGAGTTTCTTGCGCGAGTCCAGGGTTTCCTGCATGCCCTGCACGCGGGTCTTCCAGCTGTCGTTGATGCCCGCCAGTTCAGCGCTCAGCTCGCTCACCTTCTGCTCCAGCTGCGGCAGGCGCTCGGCCTGGCCGGGCTTGTCCTGCAGGTCGCGGCTGGGGATCCACACGCTGCTGCCGCTTTCGCCGCGCACCTGGCTGTAGTCGCCCTGGGTGTTCAGCAGCTCGACCTTCTGCCCCGAGGTCAGGGTGCCGACGATGCGGTAGCCGTCGGTGGGGCCGCTGCGCACGTAGGTCGTCAGGCTGTCGCTCACCCAGCGCGCATTGCCGGCGCCCTCCTCGGCCTGCGCCGCGGCGCCGGCCGCCAGCAGGCCACCCAGCAGGCAGGCCCCCAGGGCGCGGGTGGGAAGGGATACGGAGGCGGGGAAATGACGGGATAGGGACATGGGCAATCTTCACATGGCGATAAACGAACCCCGGCGAGCGGGCGCGGTAAAAAGCCGGCCAGGCAGATGCTCCGGGGCGGCTACGATCTTGCTATCGACGCGGCGCAATCACCCGGCTGGTGCGGGCCCGGGCCCGCCGCCCGGTGGGCCGACAGCAGACAGACAGCGCAACGGCGCAATGAGTTCACCGGGCGCCATGATGGGGGGATGGGTGGTCGGTGGCGCACTGATGACTGACGGCGAGCCTGTAGTTCGTCGCACCGCCCGCCTCCGCTCGTCGCCCGCCCGGGCGCCCGCGGGCATTCGCGTGTTTGCTTTAAGCACCACCTTCGCGGAGGGCCCGCCATGCGCCGGCAGATCCTGTTCTCGCTCGCCACGCTGATCGTCCTGACGCTGGGAACGGCCGCCTGCAGCAGCCGGGACTGCGCCTCCGGGCAGCAGACGGACTGCAAGGAACGCGACAGCCGCCAGCAGATTCCCAGGCAACAGATCGATCCGCGGATTCAGTCGTTGCCCAGGTATTGAGGTTTGGATTGGCGGCGGTGCCGGGGTGCTTTTCGTAGGATGGGTTGAGCGAAGCGATACCCATCCTACGGGGTATGGTGTTTGCCGGAGGCGTAGGAGCTCATCCGCGAATCGCACCGGTGGTTTCGGCTATCGCGGACAAGGTCTCCTACGATTCCAGGAAGCACGGTCGTAGGAACGGACCTTGTCCGCGATTGGACTCGCCGGCGGCGCCCCCTACGGCGCCTCCTTCCTCGTGGTATCGCCGATCAACGTCGCCGCCTTCAGCTCCGGCCTGGGCTGGCTGCGCAAGGTCTTCACCTGCCCGGCGTCCACCGGCTCGGCCTGGTTGCCCCAGCTGCTGCGGATGAAGTTGACCACCTCGGCCACCTGCTGGTCCGACAGGCGCCAGGCGAAGCCGGGCATGCTGAAGGTGGACGGCGCCGTCGCCGTGGCCGGCAGGGTGCTGCCGTCGAGCACGATGTGGATCAGCGAGGTGGCGTCCGCGCTCTGCAGCACCGGATTGCCGGCCAGCGCCGGGAACACCCGGGCGTAGCCCTTGCCGTCGGTGCGGTGACAGGCGGCGCAGTTGTCGACGTAGAGTGCGGCGCCGGTCTTGCCGTCGTCGCCCTTCCACAGCGCCCCGGCGACCTGGCGGTCTTCCCGGAACGGCTTGTCGTCAGGGTTCACCGGCGGCAAGGACTTCAGGTAGCGGGCGATGGCGGTCAGGTCGGAGTCGGTCATGTACTGCATGCTGTGCTCGACCACGTCGCTCATGCCGCCGAATACCGCGCTGCGCTCGCTGCGCCCGGTCTTGAGGAAGGCGACGATCTGCGCCTCGCTCCAGCTGCCCAGGCCGTCCTTGTGATCGCCGCGCAGGTTCTTGGCGATCCAGCCTTCCAGCGGCGCGCTGCCGGACAGGTAGGCCGGGCCGTCGGCGGCGTCCAGGGCCTTCTCCTGCATGGTCAGCGCCCGCGGCGTGTGGCAGGCGCCGCAGTGCCCCAGGCCTTCCACCAGGTAGGCGCCGCGGGCCAGGGTCGGGTCCTGCCCGGCGGCAGCGAAGGGCTTCACCTCCGGGGCGAACAGCCCGCGCCAGATCGCCAGCGGCCAGCGCATGCTCAGCGGCCAGGGGATGTCGCTGTCCTTGTTCTCCTGCACCACCGGCGCCACGCCGTGCATGAAGTAGGCGTAGAGCGCGCGCATGTCCTCGTCGCTGACGCGGGCGTAGGACGGGTACGGCATGGCCGGGTACAGGGTGCTGCCGCCCTTGCCGATGCCCTGGCGCACGGCGCGCTCGAAGTCCTCGTAGCTGTAGTTGCCGATGCCGGTCTTGTCCGGGGTGATGTTGGTCGAGTAGATGGTGCCGATGGGCGTGGCCATCGGCAGGCCGCCGGCGAAGGGCTCGCCGCCCTTGGCGGTGTGGCAGGCCACGCAGTCGCCGGCGCGGGCCAGGTATTCGCCCTGCTTCACCTGCGCAGGATCGGTTGTATCGGCGGCGTATAGCGCGGTGCTGGCGGCCATGGCCAGGGCGGCGCTGAGGAATGTCTTCATGTTCCGGCCTCCTATGCCTGCACCAGCGGGCCCGGGTGCTTCAGGTACACCTCGCGGATGGCCCGCGCCGACCAGTAGGTCAGCGCCGCCACCAGCCCGGTGGGGTTGTAGCCCAGGCCCTGGGGGAAGGCCGAGGCGCCGGGGACGAACACGTTGTGCACGTCCCACACCTGCAGGTAGCGGTTCAAGGCGCTGGTCTTGGGGTCGGTGCCCATGATCGCCCCGCCGTTGAGGTGGGTGGTCTGGTAGACGGTGGCATCGAAGTGCTGGCCGAACTCCTTCATCGGCGCGGTGACCACCTTGGCGCCCATGGCATCGGCGATCTTGCGCATCTGCGCGACCATGAAGCGGTTCATCTTCACGTCGTTGTCCTTCCAGTCGAAGGTCATGCGCAGCAGCGGCTGGCCGTAGGCGTCCTTGTACACCGGGTCGAGGTCCAGGTAGTTGTCGCGGTAGGACTGGTGCGCGCCGTGGGTGTCCATCGCCAGCATGTGCCGGTAGCTGTCGGCCAGCGCGGCCTTCCAGGCGCTGCCCCACTTGGGCGTGTCCGGCGGCACCTTGGCCCCGGCGATGGGCTTGGTGCCGGCCTGGTTGACCCAGAACGGCGAGCCGCCGACGAAGCCGTGGGGGCCGTGGTCGAAGTTGTCGGCGTTGAAGTCGTCCACCGCCACGCCATTGCCGCCGGCGCCGATGAAGGGGTTGGTGTGGTGGCTGGCCTTGTCGAAGAAGGCGCTCACCGTGGAGATGTTCTGGAAGGCGAAGTTGCGCCCCACCACGCCCTCGTTCTTCAGCGGGTCGTAGGGCTTGCCGATGCCCGAGAGCAGCATCAGGCGCACGTTGTTGAACTGGAAGGCGCCGAGGATCACCAGGTCCGCCGGCTGCTCCACTTCGCGGCCCTGGGCGTCGACGTAGGTGACGCCGGTGGCCAGGTCCTTCTCGGCGTTGAGGTTCACCCGCAGCACGTGGGCGTTGTTGCGCAGTTCGAAGTTGGGCACCTGGCGCAGCGCCGGCAGGATGTTCACGTTGGGCGAGGCCTTGGAGTACATGTAGCAGGCGTAGCCGCTGCAGAAGCCGCAGAAGTTGCACGGCCCCATCTGCGCGCCGTAGGGGTTGGTGTAGGGCCCGGAGGTGTTGGCCGAGGGCAGGTTGTAGGGGTGGTAGCCGACCTCGCGGGCGGCCTTCTCGAACAGTTGCGCGGACACGGTGTTCTTCTGCGCCGGCAGCGGGAAGTCGCTGGAACGGTCGGCGGCGAAGGGGTTGCCGCCCTTGTCGCGGCCCACCACCTGGCCCTTGATCGACCAGGCCGTGCCGGAGGTGCCGAAGACCTTCTCGGCGAAGTCGAAGTATGGCTCCAGCTCGTCGTAGCTGACGCCGAAGTCCTGGATGGTCATGCCCTCGGGGATGAAGGCCTTGCCGTAGCGTTCCTCGTAGTGGCTGCGCAGGCGAAGTTCCACCGGGTCGACGCGGAAATGCACGCCCGACCAGTGCAGCCCCGCCCCGCCGGTGCCGGTGCCGGGCAGGAAGGCGCCGAACTGGCGGTAGGGCACGGCCAGGTCGTCGAGGCCGTGGCGCAGGGTCACGGTCTCGCGGGAGATGTCCATGAACAGCTTCTTGCGCGAGTTGTAGGTCAGCTCGTCCATGGTCTGCGGGTAGACGCCGTCGGGGTAGGTGTCGCGGGCCGGGCCGCGTTCCAGGGCCACCACCTGCAGGCCCGCCTCGGTCAGTTCCTTGGCCATGATGGCGCCGGTCCAGCCGAACCCGACGATGACCGCATCGACTTTCTTCAATACCTGGGCCATTGCCTCAACCTCGCTCGCCACTGATGGAAACCGGCGGGAAGGGATAGCGCTCGTCGCGCTCCACCCAGTCCATGAAGTCGGCGCGGGCGCCGGGGAAGCCGATCAGCTTCCAGCCGGCCAGGCCCTGGTTGCCGCCGTGCAGCGGGTCGCTGAAGAAGCCCTCGCGGGTGTTCAGCCAGAGCATGGCGAAGAAGGTCGCCGCCGGCACCGCCTGGAACTCGGCCTTGCCACCGTCCAGGGCTTCCAGCGCCTGCTGTTGCTGCGCCGCGTCCAGTTCGGCGAAGGGTTTGTTCCACTTGGCCTTGCACCAGGCGTCGGTCTCCTGGATGCCCAGGCGGTAGATTTCCTGCGGGCTGAGCTTGAGCTGGTAGCCCAGCTCCGGCGCGGCATCCGGGTGGAAGGGCCCCTGCATGTACCAGAGCCCGCCGCTGCCGTAGCGGGTGTTCAGCTGGCGGTCGATGAACTCCGGCACGCCGGCGTCCGCGGCCCCCGGGCCCAGCGCGTCGGTGGGGATGAGCACGGCCACGGCGGCCTGGACGAAGGCCCATTCCTGGGCGGTGAAGAAAGTCGGCTGGTAGGCGCGCGCGCCGCCCTGCCGCGGCTCGGCGGCGGGCTGCGGGTCGGCCGCGGGCGTGCTCGGGCCGCCGAGCACCACGCTGCCCACGCCGGTGCCGGCCAGGGTGGCCACGGGGATCAGCGCCAGGGACTTGCGCAGGAAGTCACGCCGCGCCGGTTGCGCGGCGGCTGGGTCGTCGTTGGACATGGCTGGGTCTCTCCTTTTTCCAACAGGTCAATCAGGTCGTGTAGGTCTTCTCGCCCCTCTTGCGGCCGGTGGTGCCGGGCGCGCGGGGCTGTTGTTCGTGTCGGTAAGCATAGGTGGCTATCGAAAGCGCGCTGGGGTCATCGGTCTGGTGATCCGATCTCCCCTCGTCATTCCCGCGAACGCGCACTACTGTCCGGCACGCCTCATGCTATTAACAGTTGCCCCTGACGCAGGTTGATCTCGCGTATTCGCTCCTGCCGTCGTCGGTAACGTTCGGCCTCCAGGCCAGGACGCTGAAACAGCGTCGCCTGTACCTCCACCATCAGCATCCACAGGCTTTGCCGCGTTCCCGTCCTGCGTTGGTAAAGGTTCAGCAGCAAGTAGCTGATCAGCGCACAGAGAATCTGGAGGCGCACGGCATTCTCGCTACGGCCCAGGAAACGCCTGACCTTCAGGTGTTGCTTGATCCA